>JACIWY010000142.1 GCA_014360745.1 Chloroflexota bacterium | reverse complement strand
TTGTCTCGGCACTGCTCGGCTCGCTGGTGATCAGCGTGGTCAGCTTTGCGCTCAGCGTCTTGATCGGCATTAACCGCGACGAGCGCCAAGAGAGGCGTCGCTGAGCGGATATGCCCTCATCGCCACCCAGGAACCGCCGAGGGTTCTCGGCGGTTCCTACTTGGGCGGGCCCGGTTTGCGTAACAGGCGGGTGGAGCGATAAAAGCGCTGCACCACCAAGGCGATGACGACCAAGCCCCAGAGGATAAACAGGGCGCCGCGCATCGGCCTTGGGATGAATTGCAGCGTAAGGTAATAGGCGAATTCGGGGAAGGGCTGCATGCGGTAAAAGTGTGTCAACAAATAAGCGATGCCCAGGCTGAGCCCCACCGTGCCAAAGACAAAAAAGCTTAACCAGCGCACCAAATCGCTGAGCTGGGCGCGGGCGCGTATGAGGCTTGCCTCTAGGCCATGAGCCAATCGTGAAGTGACCTCGATCCTGGGCAAAGCCTCGGGTTGAGCCATCAATTCCTCTGTGGCAGGAGATGGGGCAGCGGGATTGCGCGGATGTCCCAGTTGAGCGTTGATCTCCTCTTCAACCTGGATATATTCTACAGCCGTGGTGAGGTTGATGGCCACGGGAAAATCCTTATGTGCCGGGAGGTTGCCGAGCACCTGGCTAATGGTGCGTTCGCCCAACACCAGCAAGGGGCGCGCGCCCACGGCATAGGCCGCGATCACGTCGGCCTGGCCGTCGGCCAGCAGATAGCACTGTTCGAGAGCCAGGCCAAACTGCGCTGCCGGCCCCCACAAGATGGCCGGCACGCTGCCCCAACACCGACAAGGCTCCCCCTCTCGGTGGGAACAAATGACAAAGCCGTCTATCCGCCCACCACCGGCCTCCACTTGCTGCAAAAGGGCACGCCAATTCGCTTCTTGCTCGCCATCTTGGCCGGCATCCTGATGCCCATAGAGGAACAGAAGACGGTCCTCTGTGGCCAACAAGCGCATCGCTTCTAACGTAGCCGGCATCAAACGCCAAGCATCGGGCAGGTTGGCCGGATCAAGATGGCTATCCCGAAGTACCGCGTCCTTGTGCACAAAGACAGCTTTCACGCTTCCTCATCCGCTCCTTCTACCGCTGCCGAATCCTCGGCCTCTTGAAGGGGGTCCTGTCTCTCTCGGCTCTCAAGCGCCTGTTCCAACTCGTTCTCGGAGGCATCGGGCAACAACAAGGGCTCGACCTGCTCGCCCCCCATCAAACATTGCCCACGGAAAATGCCCCCTTCGTCGATCAATAGCGAGCCCACGCGAATATCCCCCCAGATTCGCCCGTTGGGGAGGATCTCCAGGCGCCCTTGGGCAGTGATGTTGCCACGTACGGCGCCCCAGACCTGCACGGCATTGGCCACAATATCGGCCAACACTTTGGCCGAAGGGCCGATAATCACATTGCCGGCCGTCTCGATGCGCCCCCGATATACTCCGTCAATACGGATGTTCTCGTCCGATTTGATAGTGCCGGTGAAGCTGGTATTGGGGCCAAGCACATTGTCGATCTTGCCCGAAACGCTGGGCAGCCGATTTTTCTTGAATAAAGTCACTATTCTCCCTCCCCCCGCGCGTCGCGGTTATCGGTCAAGATGGGCTGCTACATTCACCCCGAGGCCGAGGATCGGGGCTATCTTAGACCAAGGTGGGCAATATGTCAATGAACATTTTGGAATCGCCGCAAAGGTAACCGCCGGCGATTTCCGACCATGGTGGTACACGGTACAGACTTTACCCGACGCCAAAGGCCGATTTGACAGTAAAAGGCGAGCCGCCTAGCATGATAATATCAGTGTAGAAGCGTCGACATTCATCCCTTAGGAGTTTGTCATGTCCCATCGTTCGTGGCCCAGATGGTGCCTTGGCCTGCTGTTGATCTTGGCGCTCGTCGCTGGCTGCGTCCCCAAACTGGCTGAGATGCCCACGCCCGAGCCGATCACTCTGCGCTTTGCCTACCGCCAGAACACCGTCGAATTGCAGAGCCTCTTTGATCGCTTTCACGAACGCTACCCCTGGATCACCATCGAGCCGGTGGAGACAGATCGCTTCGGTAACGCCGGCATGGATACGCTGCTCCGCGCCAGCACGGTGGACATCTTTCGCGACAGCCGCGACGCGCTCCAGTATGCCGCCGAGGGGATGCTCAAATCCCTGGACGATATCCAGTTGGGCGATTGGGCCTCCATCCGCGATGATTATTACAAAGGGGCCTGGGAGGGGTTGGCCATCGGCGGGCAACAATGGGGCATCCCCGCTGGCCTGGATATGTTGGTCACGTATATTAATATGGATCAGGCGCGTGCCCTTGCGGCGCGCGTCCCCGACGCACAATGGACCTTGCTCGACTTTATGGAGCTAACGACCGCGCTCAATTATCCCGAGGGGTTGCCTAACGCCGACGCCAAGCTTTTTGGATTCTGCACCACGCCACAGGGAGTGGACGCGATCGTTTTCACCTATCTCCATGGGGGCCGCATTGTGGACGATATCAACGCTCCCTCCGAGCCCACCCTGGATGACCCGCGCACCGTCGAGGCGGTACAATGGTACGCCGATCTCTACACGCGACACGGCCTGGCCCCCGATCCGGAGGTCATCCGCACGACCTTTCGCCGCGGAGGCGTCTTTGAAGCCGCCATGCGCGGAGCCTGTGGCGTCTGGTTTGGCTGGTACAGCGACCGTGGCGGGCTGGACGACCGTTTCGAATGGAGCTTCAAATGGCGCATGCTGCCCCTACCGCGCGACCAGGCGCCCTTTAACCTCGGCGATGTGGAGGGCTACTATATCACCAAAGACTGCGCCCACCCCAAAGAGGCGCTTAAATTGCTGCGCTTCCTTTCCGATCACCTGGAAGCCGCGGGCAAAAAGCTGCCACCGAGAAAATCGTTGGTGGAAAGCGACGCCTATGAGGATCTCGTCGGCGAAGAGGTAGCCACTATCGCGCGCAGCTTTGGCGAAAGCCGCGTGCAGATGATCCCGGCCACATCCATGCCCGCCCTAGAGACGGTGGGCGGGGCCTTTTTCCAGGCGGTCCAGCAGATCATCACCGAGGACCTCGACGCTGCCGATGTGTTGGCCGAGGCCCAACAACAGGTGCGCTCGGCCTTCAAAGAAGCGCCCTGAGCCCTTGTCACACCAGGATATGCGCCATCCGCCGCCTTGGCCCCTACCAGACAAAAACAAAGGTCAGGTCGTTAACGTTGGTGTTGGTGGGGCCGGTCAGCAACAGGTCGCCCAGGGGCTGGAAAAAGTGATAGGAATCATTGTCCTCCAAATAGGCCCAAGGGTCGAGGCCGAGCTCCCTGGCGCGGGCCACGGTCTGCCCGTCGGCCAGCGCGCCTGAGGCGTCGGTGGGCCCGTCGGTGCCATCGGTGGCCAACGGGACGATGGCCACATCGGGCAGGCCGGCGATCTGGATAGCAGCCATCAGGGCCATCTCTTGGTTGCGCCCCCCCTTGCCGCGTCCTCGAATCGTCACCGTCGTCTCGCCGCCGCTGATCAAACATGCCGGCCGGGGGAGCGGGCGCCCCGAGGCGAGGACCTCTTTGGCCAGCGCCGCCTGAAACTTGGCGATCTCACGGGCCTCCCCCTCGACATAGGTCGAGAGCACCAGGGTATGAAAGCCCTGTTTTCGGGCTTCCTCCTCTGCGGCCCGCGCGGCCAGATCGTTGCTGGCCACGATGACGTTTTGCATGTGCTCAAAAATAGGATCGCCGGGCTTGGGCGTGTCGGCCACCTCGCCGGTGAGCCCACGCTGCAGATATTCCTTAACCGCCGGCGGCAATTGCTCGAGCAGGCCATAGCGCCGCAACAGCTCCCAGGCATCGGCAAAGGTGCTGGTATCGGGCACGGTAGGCCCGGAGGCGATCACGTCCAGAGGGTTGCCCACCACATCCGAAAGGATCAAAGAGATCACTCTGGCTGGCGCGGCCAGGCGGGCCAGATGGCCGCCTTTTAGGCGGCTGAGATGTTTGCGGATGGTGTTGATCTCGTTGATCGTCGCCCCGGCGCGGAGCAGCGCATCGGTGAGCGCCTTGATGTCACTCAAAGACACCCCCTCCACCGGCAAGGTCATCAAGGCCGATCCTCCGCCGGAGATGAGGCAGATTACCAAATCGTCGGCCCCTGCTTTTTGCAATAGCTCCGCTATTTGCAGGGCCCCCTGTAGGCCAGCTTCGTCGGGGATAGGGTGGCCCGCTTCGTGAATATGGACGATTCGCGTCGGCAGGGCATGCCCATACTTGACATTGACATGGCCGTCGGTCACCCATCGGCCGAGCACATCTTCCACCGCCTGGGCCATGGGCGCGCCGGCCTTGCCTGCCCCGACGACGTAGATATGGCGAAAGGCTCCCAAGTCATAGGCGACCTGATCCACCCAGAGGGTATCGCCCTCGACACGCAGATAGCGACACACCGCCGCATAGGGGTCTACCGCGTCCAGCGCGGCCTCTAGCACGCGCACGATCTGCCGACGGCGGGCACCTTCTTGGCCTTCCCGCTCATACAGACGCGGATCAAAACGACTCATGCTTCCTCGCCCTCCATTGCCAACACAATCGGCGAGCGCCGATCGCCTCAAGCTCGCCGAAAGAGCCGGCCAATCTCTCCCCGCTCCCAGGCCACCAACATGGGGACGGCGAAAAAGAGCGAGGAATAGGTGCCCGTGACCATGCCGATGAGCATCACGGCCATGAACTGGCGAATGGTCGCCCCGCCGAAAAAGATGATGGCGATCATGACAAAGATGGCGTTCAACTGGGTGGCCAGAGAACGATGCAAGGTCTCCAACAGGCTGCGATTGACGATCGTTTCGTAAGGCTCGCCCCGCCTGCGCCGGATGTTTTCGCGGATGCGGTCAAAGACTACGATCACGTCTTGCACCGAAAAGCCTACCACCGTTACCACGGCGGTGAGAAAAAGGGCGTCAACTTCCCAGCCGGCGAGGAGCCCCAAAAGGCTGGCCACGCCGAGCAAAAAAATGACATCATGGAACATCTTGGTGATGGCGCAGACGCCATAACGAAAGGCGTTGGGCACCTTGCGAAAGGCGATGGCGATAAAGAACAGGATGGCCACCGACGCCGCGATGATGGCCAACACCGCTGCCCGCGTCGTCTCGCGCCCGATGGTCGGGCCAACGTTTTCGTAGCGCAGCTCTGTGGCAGAGCCAAAACGGCCCGCTAACTCGACCTTGAGCGCTTCTTTGGTATCCACATCCATCGTCTTGGTGCGGATCACCACCTGGTTGCCCTCGCCCACCCGCTGCACGGTAGCATCGGCAAAGCCGGCATTGGTGACCATTTCGCGCACCTCATCGGCATCCACCGGACCCTCAAAACGCAGCTCCAACAGCGAACCGCTGGTGAAATCGATGCCCAGCCGCACCGGCGAGCCCAACGTCGCCAGAGAATAGATCATGGCGACTATGCCCAGGCCGAGCAAGACGGCTGAGATGAGGAAATACCAGCGCCGCTTTTGTATCAGGTTGAACATCTGCCCTCCTTTAATAAGTGCCGGGCAGTTCGGAAACTGCCCGGCACCTGGGTTAGACGGCCAGCAGCCAACGCTTTTCGTCGAGGGTTTCGCCGCCGATGGCAAACGCCGCATGCACAAAGGTACGCGTCACCACTACCGCCGTGAACATGCTCACCAGCACGCCCAGGGCCAGGGTCACGGCAAACCCCTTGACCATGCTGGCGCCGAAACTGTTGCCAAACACCCACAGGATCAAACAGGTGATCCAAGTGGAGATATTTGAATCGAGGATCGAGGTCCAAGCGCGCTCAAAGCCGGAGTCGATGGCCCGCTGTAGCGAACGCCCCTGCCGTAACTCTTCGCGCATGCGCTCAAAGATGAGGATATTGGCATCCACAGCCATGCCCACCGAAAGCAAAAAGCCGGCAATACCGGGCAAGGTGAGGGTCACTGGGATCAGCTTGAACAAGGCCAAGGTGGTCAAGGCATAGATGATGAGCGCCAGATCGGCCAGGAAGCCGGGCACACGATAATAGATCAACATGAACAAGAGCACGATGGCCAGGCCGATGAGGCCCGCACGCACGCTGCGCTCCACAGAAGCCTCGCCCAAGGTGGGGCCGACGGCCCGCGTGTCCACGATCTTGAGCGGGATGGGCAAGGCGCCGTAGCGGAGCTGCAAGACGATGGAGCGAGCTTCTTCGACGCTGAATTGGCCGGTGATTTGCCCCCGCCCCTCCGGAATGGCCGATTGGATGCGCGGGCAGGAGATCACCGCTTTGTCCAACACGATACACAAATAGCGGCCGATATTATTGGCCGTGAACTCGGCAAAGATTTTCGCCCCTTCGTCATTGAGCTCAAAGGCGATCACCGGCAGGCCGTTCCGGTCAAATTCGACGCGCGCATCCTTCAAATTCGCGCCGGTGAGCACGGTATGATAGATCGTCTCGGTGGGCGTCACTGCTGCGGTGGATGTCACCGTTGCAGTAGGGGTCATCAGTTCGGTCTCCATCGTACCGTAATCGGTTTTGACCAAGGTGCCCGGCGCCAGAAAAGTCGCGCCGGTGTCGACCCATTCCATGAGCCCCGTCTCTTTGAGCGTCTCCACTGCGGCCTCGGGGTCCTCGACGCCGGGCAGCTCCACCAGGATGCGCCGGCTCCCTACCGCCTGCACCACCGGCTCGGTGACACCCAAAGCGTTGACGCGGTTCTCGACGATGCCGCGCACGGCACGCATCGATTCTGGGTCGACATTTTGCTCGGCGGGCACGTCCGCTTCCAACAGGACCTGCATGCCCCCGCGCAGGTCTAGCCCCAACTGCGTCGTGATCTCGCGGTCAATGCGGATATTGCCCAGGCGCAGGTGAATGCCCGGGTTATTGGGCCACGAGATCCAGGCCGCTAGGGCGGCGACGAGGATGATCAACACCAGGAGCCGAATATCTCGCTGCCTCATTGATATCTCCTTCATGCGGGCTGGTGGAGCAAAGAAAAACACCCTCAAGGGTGTCGTACAAGGGCCGATTCGCTGCTTCTCGCACGGTAACACGCCAAAGGGCGTCACAACTCGGCGCAGGATTATAGACGAGGGGGCGAACGGTGTCAAAAGGATTTCAGCGCTTCCACGACATACGCACAGACCTGTTCCTCGGTTAGCTCATCGGTGTGAACATAGACCTGGCTATGCTGGCGGGCATGGGCCAGGCGGCAACACTGCTCGTTGTACAACGTTTCCGGGAAGGTAGGATCGCGGCGACGGCGCACTTGGGCCAGCGAAGCATCGAGATAGACCAACACCTCCGGTCGTGTCAGTCGCTGCCACATATCGGGCACATGCGAATGTTCTTGGCCCACATGATGGGCATCGTAGCCCAAAGCGCACAGGCGTCGCACCAGCACGCTCTTGCCGGCGGCGCACACACCCACGACGGCGATCCGACCAGCGATCGGGCTGGGCACCTCTTTGGGAAGCGAACGCCGGACGTTAGAAGCAGGCAAATCGGTTCTGGCGGGTTCGGACATCGCCCTTGTCCCCGCTCGGGCATGGCCCGCTCCGCATTCAGATGGGCAGATAGGCCGAAAAGCGTCGGATCCCTTGGCCTTCTCGAGGCAAAACGGCCAATACCATAACGCTCATATCATCCCTCGGGCGCCCCTTTTCGACGCGCAAGGCGCTTTGCAAAAGATCGTCCGCCATCTGTTGGGCGCCCAGATGATCCATCGCCCCTCGATATATCTGCCCGCTCAGATCAAAATCTTGATCCAGGCGCTGGGCAGCGAGCAACATGCCATCGGTGAACACCACGACATAGACGAACGGCTCTAACGGCAATTCGAGAATGACCGGTTTGGTGTTGGCATAAATGCCGATCGGCTGGCTGGATTGATCGAAAAGCTGGCATTCGCCCTGGCGCACGATATAGGCCGGGCAATGCGTGTTGCGCGAGATGACCAACGAACGGGTGACCAAATCCACCGACACGATCTGCAGTTCAGCCGAGACCTGCCCGCGACGATGGGTGCGCAAATAATCGTGAGCGGCGCGAGCCACGGCGCCATCTCGCACCCCCTCGCCCAAGAGCGAAATAGCCTTGCGGGCCACAATGTTGCTGATGAGTTTGGCCGAATATCCGCTGCGCTGACCGTCCACCAACACAATCGACAAGCCCCCATGGGGCCGTTCGATCATCTCGATTGTGTCCCCGCTCTCGCCAGAGGCGTATTTGGCCACCTTGGCAGCGCCAACTTGGACTTCCATCCCGCCACACATCCTCGAATCGAGCAAAGGGCATAGCCGTCCCCCT
>JACIWY010000141.1 GCA_014360745.1 Chloroflexota bacterium | reverse complement strand
AGGCTCATGTCGGCGTTACGCCGGGCATCGACTTTGGCCCCCATGGGGAGGGGTATCTGCGCTTCTCATACGCCAATTCGCTGGAGAATATCGCCGAGGGACTCATGCGGCTGGAGCGCTATCTGGCCGCCCACGGTTAAACAAACACCATGAGCAACTTCTTTTACCACATCCTACGCCTGCTCGGCATATTGTTTCGTTACCGTGGGGTCGGCTTGGAAGGCCTGCCGCCAAGGGGCGCCGCCCTGTATGTCGCTAACCATGTCGGCCATATCGGCCCGATCCAATGCATCCTCTCGTTGCCCGTGCGGTTCCACCCTTGGGTCGTGGCCGAGATGTGCGATTATCGCCTCGCCCCCGCCTATCTGTTCGCCGATTTTGTGGAGCCCGTCCTCGGCCTGCGCGGACGCTTTGGCCAAGCGATATCCGCTGCGCTGAGCGTCGTGGCCGTATCGCTCATCCGCGCATTACAACCGATCCCAGTACATAAGGAAAACGGCCTCTTTGACCGGAGCATCCCGCATAGCATCGAATTCCTGCGCCGGGGACGTTCGCTGCTCATCTTCCCCGAAGATCCGGAACAGGAAGGGGATCCCGACACCGGTATACGCCCTTTTGGCCTGGGATATTGTTGGGTCTCCTATCGCTATCAAGAGCTTGGCCGAACCCCGCTGCCCGTATATCCTCTGACCGTAGTGCCCTCTAAAAGGAGGGTACTCGTCGGGGAACCACTTTACCTGCCCTTGGACATGGATCCACGGCAAGGGTTACGGCCCTTTTGCGCCCGGGTTCGCCAAGCCATCCTGGATACGTATCGCCAAACGATCGCGATGCCCTAGCCATCGATCCGGCCGGATCTGTCGCGGCGCGGTGTGGCCCAAGCTTCCCTTGCTATTCGGTTTTGGTGCCCACCTTATAACGGGCGGGCCATGGCTTGTAGTGCGAGACAAAAGGCTCGCGTTCGCCCTTTCTGCCGTTTACCTCGATGATGCGATACAGGGTCACATCCACCCCCTCGCGGGCCCGTTCGACCAGGATGCGCGTGCCCACAGGCAGCGTCGGGTCCTCTTCGAACACCGGATCGCCCGGCGGCGTCGGCTCGCCTGTCTCAGGCCCCTCCAGGGTCACTTTGCAGCCGGTGGCCCGTCCATAAAGACGAAAGATTAACCTGCCCTCCGCCTCGTTCACCTCGGTAAGGATGAGCAAAGGCGCGCCGGTGTCGTTGCGAAATTTCATGTCCGTAGTGGGGTGAAACACGGCAGCATCCAACCCCAGAGGCGGCTCATACCAGCCCACGCGATAGGAATGGGGCCAGCGCTCCACAATGGGCAAGCCGGCCCAAAAAGCCGCCCGGAAGCAGGTGGTGCTCACCTGGCAGACGCCGCCACCGGGGCCTAGCACAGTGCGATCGCCATAGATGACCCATGACTCGCTATAGCCGTTGGCCGTGGTCACCATGCCCAAATGGGCCAGGAAAGAAAAGACCCCGTCGGCCGGCACGGCCACGCCGTGAAAGCGCGAGCTGGCCGTTTTAATATTTTGCAGACGCTCGGCGGTCGAGCCGGCGAAGCGGCTCTCGCCCTCGCCCAACAAGGCTAACGGCGCCATGGCGGCCAGTTCTGCATAGGTCACCCGCGGGGGGATAACGTGCACCGGCAACTCCACCACACGCCCCTGGCCATCCGCCGATGCAAAACAGGCCGCTGCAACCCGCTCCGTCGCCAAGGGCAGATCAAGAGCATAGCCGTTTTGGCCGGGTGCGACCACGCGCACCTGCCCCGTTCCGGGGTCATAATCAAAACGGCCATCTCGCGGCGCGCGCTCGATCTCTAAGGCCAACTCCGCTAACCAACGCGAGATCTCGGTTCGCTCCACATCCACGACCATGCGGGTGCCGCTCGGCGTTTCCTCGCGGTGTACCGTCAGCCATGTATTGAGCATGGCGCGGTCAGCCGCCCAACGGCGCAATAAGGGGACCTCACCGCCATCGGGAGCGATCTCGGGGAAAACAAAAAAGACCTCCACCGGGCCGGCCAAAATCTGCTCGGCCCGCTCGCGCCCGCCCTCGACCTCGGTAATCGGCGGCACGATCTCGCGAAAAGCCACCTGCACCGCAATAGGCTCAATGGGGAAAGGGCTCGATCCCACCGCCGAGGGCAACTCGGCGCGCACATAGGCCTCACTCAGATCGAAAATGTTCAAGATGCGCGGCCTCTCCGCCCACCCCGAATCGCCCAGGGCATCTTGCACCGCTCGTTCGATGGCCTGGCGCGTCGCCTCCACATCCATCTCGCGGCCTACCTGCGAAGTATCGGTCTGCGCTTGCAACCCAGCGACCCACAACTGGGCTTTGCGCGCTGGATGCCCTGCCTCGCGGGCCACCGAGCGCAAAGGGACGAGCGCTTCGCCGGGTTCCAGATAAAAGGGAGGCACGATCCGGTAACCCCACCACAATAGCTTGAGCCGCGCTATCATATCCTCGCGAAAGACGCCCCGGCGGCCCAAAAGAAAAGCCCGGCGCACCGCTTCCTCTAGGTCGATCCTCGCCCCTAGATCACGGGTGCTCAATGTCCATTCGCCTTCGCTGCTGTGCAGCCGGATATAGGGATAGCAGGCGCCATCTAGCGCGGCGTGCAGCCGTTGCCAAGCCTGCGCCGGGTAGAGCCCGCCCACCTGTACCCCCTGGATGCTCACCCCCGCGAAAATGCGCCCGGCGTAATAGACGTTGTACGCCAGGAAAGCGGCGCCCACCAGGGCCACCAGCAAGGCGGCCAGCATCATGAACGATATCAACGCCCGCGCGATCCCTCGAGGCATGAAAACAACCAATACCTTTCCGCCCACTACACGTATCTAAAAGCGTCTCCCGCCGGGATATGGACAATCTCGACCTCGGGCAAACGTTCCGCCAACCATTCCGCCAGATAGCCCATCCCTGCCTCTTCGCTGGCGGCGTGCCCTAGGACGACAAGCGCCTGCCGCCGCCCTTGAGCTTGCGCATCGCGCACATATTCGGCCGTCTCCCATTCGTGCAGCTCTCCCACGGCCAGGACATCGAGCTTCGCCTGGCCCAGGGCGGTGATATGTCTGCGCCCGCCCGAGGCGCCGATGGCCAGGCCCACGCGCCGGCAGATCATCTCCCCATCGCCGATGAGGCGCAGATTGCAGATGCCCATCTTGGCTTTAAACCATGCTACCAGCGCATCGAGGGAGATGGGAGGGATCTCGCAAAGACCGGGGAGCTCCGGCAAGGCGTATTCCGCCCATTCGAGCTGGCGCAGCACGCCGGTCATGATGCCATCGGGCCTGCGCATGTGCCAGCTGTCATGGAGACGCCACACGGCGATGCCCTGTTCCTCTAACAAGCGTCGTTTGGCCTCATACACCGGGTCATCGGCCAGCCAATCGACCTCGTCCCGATGGTTGTAGAAGGTCGGCTCGTGGGTGATGATCAGGTTTGCCCCTCGCGCTATGGTCTGGCGGATGACGTCGTGCGTGGCCAGAAACGTCGTGACGATGCCGCTCACCTCTTGCGCGGGGTCACCGACCTTGATCGTGTCCACCGTGTCTACCGGCGGAGCGCCTGGGATCGTGGCAAAAATGGTGGCCAGAACTTGTTCCACTGTCGGCACGGATCACCTCCTATACTGTGCAAAAAAGGGGGGTCAAAAGGCGATTCGATCTATGTCTCGGCGCGATGCAAAAAGGGGAAATACCCTCGCCGTCCGCTCCGCATAATACCGCTATGCCCGCCATGCTAACCTTATTAGCTCTGTGGGTCAAGTAGGTAAAGGGCAGTGGGAAGCATCGGAAAAACTGGCCGTTGCAGAGCGGTCTGGCGAGGGTCGGTGCGGTTTCAACGGCCGACAATCGGCACATCGTCGGGTACCCAAATGCCGGACAGCCCCTCTTGCGTTTTGCGCAGCTCACAAACTGACTATAGTATGGGTGATCTCGTGAGGAAAAAGGCAAGGGATGGGCGTTCATCCTCTGCACCCTGCACCAACCAAAGCTGGAGGGAGTGTATCTTGGCTGCTTCACCCGAAACCCGCGCGTCTGTGGCGCCGTCCAAACCGAAACGTTCGGGCGTCGTCGAATACGATGTCAAAAAGTGCCTCACCTGTCGCGAGTGCGAGGTAGCCTGCTCGCTCTACCACGAGCGCGAATGCAACCCGGCGCTCTCGCGCATTCAAATCGACTTTGACGATTTCGTGCCCGGCTTCCCCGACATCCGCGTCTGCAAACAATGCGATTTCCCGGCCTGCTACTATGCCTGCGCCGATCGTTGGGAGGAGCCGGCCATCTATATCGACGCCGAGACCGGTGCGCGGATCATCGACCCGCAAAAGTGTCGCGGCTGCGCCTCTTGCCTTCGCGCCTGCCCGCTGACGCCCGAACGCAGCGTTATTGCCTACAAGCTGAATGGGCGCAAGCGCATCTATTTCAAGTGCGATTTGTGCAGCGGCCGCCCTGAGGGGCCCATCTGCGTCGAGGTGTGCCCGGGCCAGGCGTTGACCTTTGTCCCCGCAGAGGAGAGACGTCGCTGATGGCCGAACTGTATGGTTGGACCGGCAAGATCCTGCGCGTCGATTTGTCGGCGCGCAAAACGTGGACGATGGACACGGCCGCTTATGTGCCCGAGTTTATCGGCGGCATGGGCATCGCGGCCAGAATCGCCTGGGAAGAACTCAAGCCAGGCGTGGATGCCTTTGATCCCGAAAATATGCTTTTCATCATGGTCGGCCCGCTCACCGGCACCCTGGCCTCCGGTGGAGGGCGAGTGCTTGTGGCAGGTATCGCCCCTCAGCAAAAACCTTCCATTTTTTCCCGTTCGGGCATGGGCGGGCACTGGGGCGCGGAGCTGAAATATGCCGGGTTCGACGGCGTCGTCATCGTCGGCAAGGCCGACTCACCTGTGTACCTATGGGTGCACGACGGCGAGGCCGAGATCCTGCCGGCGAACGACGCCGCCAAAGGAGCCGACATCTGGGGCACGGGCACCTACGCCACCACAGCCACCTTGCGAAACTTGTACGGCCCCAAGACGCGGGTCGTCTCCTGCGGCCAGGCCGGCGAGCGATCGGCCCGCATCGCTTGCCTGCAAACAGAGACGGGCAACGCCGCCGGCCAAGGAGGCTTTGGGGCGTTGATGGGCTCTAAAAATTTGAAGGCCATCGCTGTACGCGGCACCGGTGGGGTACGCGTCGCCGATCCGGAGGGCTTGATGCGCATCTGCCTGAGCGCCAGCCGCGAGGGCCAAAGCCCTTGGCTCCCCGGCGGCGGAGGCCCCGGGCGGCGCGGTGGCGAAGCGCAGGACGGTTCCATCCGCTTTCACAAGTGCGGCTTTTGCATCACGCCATGCATGAACCGCCTCCATATGGGGGTTCCGGGCGAGTATTTGACCGGCAACTATACCGCGTCGCAGCAATGTTGGGGTTACAAGACGCCCTCGCTCAACGCCCATATTGAGGCGCGCGCCATGACCGCTGACTATGGCCTGAACGGTTGGGAGATCTCTTATGGGATCATCCCTTGGTTGCAAATGTGCAAACAACATGGCTTGATCGACAGGATCGACGGCGGCCCCCTGGGTAGTGTAGATATCCCTGTGCCCGATCACGAGGTGCAGTACAACCGTGACACCGCGCCGGTATCGGCCGAGTTCTTGGGTGTGCTGCTACCCATGATCGCCTTCCGCAAAGGTGAGCTGGGCGACGCCCTGGCCGATGGCGCCTGTTATGCCGCAGATCGGCTCTTTGGCGGGCAAGGCAAACCCTTGCTGAACCATATCTATCCCCGGCACTGGGGCCAGACCAGCCATTGGAACGGACATTGGGGTACCGGCGGCAATGTCTATTTCCCCTTCTGGTTAGTGCCGGTACTTCAATGGTGTGTGGACACCCGCGACCCGGCCAGCGACGCCACCCACCAATTCACCGAGCACGTGTTGCGCTACTTTCCCAAGCATGGGCCACACGAGGGCCCCCTGACTATGGAAGAGGCGCGCCAGGTGTGCGAAAAGGTCTACGGCTGCGCCGATGTCTGTGACCCAACGCCGACCTATGACAAGCCGGATGCGCGGGCCATCCCGGCCATCTTTCATCACGATCGGGCTATGATCGTCGAGTCGCTGGTGCTGTGCGATCGCGAAAACACGCGGGTCTTTTCCATGCTCACCGAAGACAAGGCCGCCGACACAGCGCTCATGTCCAAGCTCTTTTCCAAGGCCACCGGCTATGAGACGAGTGAAAAAGAGCTGGACCTCGCCGGCGCACGCGTGTTCAACCTGCTGCGCGCCATCGACATACGCAACTTTGGCCGTTCACGCCGGGATGATTGGGCAGTGGCCGAGAGCCTAACCCATCCGGCCTTTACCGATTATGTTGAGCTGGATTTGGAGCAGTTCGCCCCTATGCTCGACCGCTACTATGAACTGCGGGGCTGGAACCCGGCCAACGGCTACCCGACACGGGCCAAGCTAGAATCTCTGGGCCTCAAGGACGTTGCCGACAAGCTGGCCAAACTGGGCAAGCTGGGCTAACGCCGAGCGATAACACGCCTCGGCGGTGGCGGCGATCGTTGTCACCGCCGAGGCATGGGTATCCCTTTGGGCACTCGTTAGCAAACGCCCGTCAGGATGAACAGCCGGGAGCCATCGCTCACCCGCAAGGGAGCCGAGAGATCCGGAACGCCCGTCCTGTCCTCATAGGCGAGCCAATACTCGTCGCTATAAAAGTCGCCCTTGGCCGGGTCCACGGTCGTCTGGGCCAATAAAGGGAGGGCGGCCACGAGGGCCCTGAGCACATCCCTGCCCGTCGCCCCCTCCTCAACCGAGATGGTGATCTCTTTACGCCCCGAGAGCACGCGGGCCACATTGTCAAGCTGAACCGTGATGTTCATCGCCGACCTCCTCGACCTAGTGGATCGGGTGCCCAACACCTGGCGCGTGCCGGGCACATTTCAAGAAGGACCACACCCCGCTCTTGTGTTAGTCTTCTCCTACATCAACGCCGGCAGCCGCGGCGCGACGGGCGGAGCGCAGAGCCGGTTCGGCGAGGCGAACGGCGGCTTCTCGCTCAAAGCGCGGTGCCATACGGCGCAAGAACTTGGCCGCCGTGACCATCAAGGGGATCTCTAACAAAGGCCCCACGACCGTCGCCAACGCCGCACCGGAGCCAATGCCAAAGAGCACCATCGCCGTGCCGATGGCCACCTCAAACTGCGAGCTGGAGCTGATCATCGCCGTCATGGCCAGATCTTCATACGGGCAGCGCAAAAGCCGACAGGCGGTAACGGCCAGGGTGATCATGATCGTATAGTGGATCAAATTCGGCACCATGAGGCGCAGCACAAGAAGCGGCTTGGCCAAGATGACCTGCCCTTGCAGCGAGAACATGATCACCATGGTGGCCAGAAGCGCCACCGCGCTGATGTTGCCCATCACCTCTAGGAAACGCTTCTCGAACCATTCTGCTCCTTTGGCTCTCGTGAGCCAACGCCGCGAAAGCTGGCCTGCCAGCAAGGGCAAGCCCACGAAAAGCACCGAGCTCAGCAGAATGAGCATAAACGGCACCGGCACACCACCCACGCCCAAATAAAAGGTGCCCAAGGGACTGTAGAGAATCAGCGTCGAGACAGCGTTGATCGCCGTGACCATGACGCCTTGTACCAGATTGCCACGGGCGAAATAGATCCAAAAGAGCACCATGGCCGTGCATGGGGCCAACCCAAGCAGGATCAACCCTGCGCGGTATTCCGGTTCGGGGACAAAGATGCGCGCTAACAACCACATGAGCGCCGGAGCGATGAGCCAGTTGGCGGTCAGGGTCACGATTGTGGGGCGCACGTTGCGCGCCGCGTGTTTCAACTCTCCTAGTTGCACGCGCGCCATCGGCGGGAACATGACAAAGAACATGGCGATGACTAATGGCAGAGACACGCCTTGCCAACTGATCGATTCAATGGCAGAGCCAACGCGAGGAAACGTTTTCCCAATTAGCAGCCCTCCCACGCCGGCAACGACGATCCACAAATAGATATATTTTTCGAACCAACCCAAAGCGGGATCATCCCGGCGAGCCTGATGGGTCACCTCGGACATTCCAGACTCCTTTCGTACAAGATCGATGCGGTTTTTGCTTTGACGGGCGCTTTGGAGCCCGTCTGCGGGCCATGCCCGCCACCTGACCTGGAGCATTTGGCGCGGCAAGACAACATCTTCAGGCTTCGTGGCGCCCTACAGGACAGGAGGACTCCACAGAAAATACGGTTGCTGCTTCGTTTTAAATCGCGTTCTTGCACGTACCCTCCTTTAAATAGTTTAATACATATTGAATCATTTGGCCCAAAAAGAGGATGAGCAAGCTCATCCTCAAGCCAC
>JACIWY010000140.1 GCA_014360745.1 Chloroflexota bacterium | reverse complement strand
GACCTTGCGTTATCTTGCCTATCAAGGGCGTTGGGGCAAGCACCAGGTCGAGTTTGTCAACCGCTTTGCGGCGGACAACAAGGACAAAGTCAAAGAGGTGATCATCGAGGAGGGCAGTTTTGCCGACGCGGCCAAAAAGATCGAGGCCTATTTTGTCACTGGCACCATGCCCGATGCGGGCTATGTCGATACGGCCTTTTTCCCTTATCTGGCGGTAAAAGGCTGCTTTTTGGCCATCGATGATCTGGCCGCTGCGGCTGGCCTGGACCTTTCCAAGCGCTTTAACCAAGAGTTCTACGGGCGTTTCACCGACGGGAAACACATGGCCATCGGCGGGGCCGCGGGGATCACGCCGGCGATGATCATCTATAACAAGACGATGGCCCAAGAGAAGGGGGTGAAGCTCCCGCACGACGACTGGGATATCACCGAGTTCGAAGAGTTTGTCGTGGCCATGACGGACAAGGACAAAAAAATCTTTGGCTGTTACTATGACTTCGGCGGCGGCCACGGGAATGATGGCTGGCTTCGCCGTTGGGGTGGGCGCTATCTCAACGAAGAAGGCACCAAGTGCATGTTCGCCGACCCCAAGACACAGGACGGCTTCAAGTGGCAAATGCGCATGATCAAGGAGGGCTATTGGGCCGGTCGCGAGGATGTCACCGAAGGGGCGAACAAGATGTTCGTCACCGGAAGCTTGGCCTCCTATATCACCAACGCCGGCCTGGCCGGCTCGGCCAAGGAGGGCATCGGCGACGCCTTTGAGTTCGACTTTGTGTTGTTGCCCAAGGGGCCGTTGTGCAAGGATACCAGCCCCTGCCGCGGCTTTTCGCCCTATGCCAACGCCATCTGGTCTTCGTCACAGACCAAGTACCCGGAGCTGGCCTTTGGCATGCAAAAATATGTCACCAGCCCCGAATGCGCCAAGTGGGGCGTCTTTAACCTGGGCCGGCAGCCGGGCAGCGACCTTTCCGTCTGGCGCGACCCGGAGGTGGTCAAGCTCTACCCCGTCTGGGCCAAGATCGCCGACCTGATGGAAAACCCGGCCGGGCACTTCCCCATGCCCGCCAACCTGCGTTATCTGGAATATATGGATGTGGGCAATGCGGAATATGGCAAGTTGGGCTATGGGGATGTGGAGTATAACGAAGCCAATGTGATGGAGGCGCAAAAGAAGGTCCAGGCGATCCTCGATCTGCCACGGCCCTAGAAATCGGCCTTTGTTAAGAGTTCCTGGGGAAGCCCAAGGCTTCCCCGGGAATCTGTATGCCTCCGAACGGGTTGCCTTTCCGAGCCTGTCGGAGCTATGATATACACACAGTCCGCACCTCTTGTCCCCTTGAAAGGAGCTCTTTATGCCCGTCTATCTTCCTGACATGACCAGCCAGGAGGCCGAAGTCGCCCTTCGCGAAGCCCAAGTCGTGATCTTGCCCGTGGGCAGCGTGGAATGGCATGGCCCCCATTTGCCGCTGAGCGTGGACTATCACAGCTCGCGCAGCTTTGCCCTGGCCGCCGCCGAACAGCTCGCGCCGCGTGTGTTGGTGACCCATTCCCTTTACGGCGTCGTGCGCGGGCAGATGCAATTCCCCGGCAGCATCACCATCCCACCCCATGCCTTTATCGAGATCATGGTTGGCACCTGCCAGAGCCTGAACTATCATGGCGTGCAAAAGGTGCTCATTCTGAACGGCCATGGTTCGAACCGGCCGCAGGTGTTGGCTGCCGCCGTGCGCGCCTCTAAAGAATTTGACATGCAGGTGGTGCCGGCGAGTTGGTGGGATTTTACGCCGGAGAGCGCCGTGCAAGAGATTTTCGCCGGCCAGCATGTTCCCGGCCATGCAACCGATTCGGAAACCTCGCTCATGCTCTACCTGCGGCCCGATTTGGTCAAACAGGAGCGGGCGCTGAAAGAATCGTGGCAGGTGGAAGTGGACGCCGGGCGGGGAGGCGTCGAAGCGTGGCTGCGCGGTGGGGTGCAGCATTCCACGGCCGAGAAGGGCAAGGCCCTTTTTGAGCAGACGCTCCAGCGCCTGACCGCTTGGCTGGAGGAGTTTATGGCCGGCAAAACTCAGGTCGTCGTCCCCCGCGCCGACCGCGAGGGCTATACCATCGAATTTTTGGGCCCGCGTTTGTGGTTCTTCTGGGCCGAAACTTGTCAGAAATATATGGAACAGTTTCGCCCTCGATTCCTCACCCCCAGTGGGCATCCCATGCCCGGGGTGGAGTTGGATCGAGAGGGAAATCCGATTTACAAAGAAAAAGCGTAATCTGCCGAATCCATCATGTTTTGTCAGGAGGTCTTATGTCCGACAGCATCCCCCGTGTTACCGAGATCCACGCCATCCCCCAACAGGAATTCCGCGAAGGCAGCCAATTGGATACGGCCCGTAACGTGTACACCCTGCTCCAAGTGCGCACCGACGCCGGCATAACCGGCATCGGCAGTTGCTACACCAGCACCGATCTGGTCCGCGCGGCCCTTGGCCGGCTCCATGATCTGATCATCGGCGAGGTCGCCATCGAACCGGAGCGCGTCCATGAAAAGCTGGAACAATCCGGCTTTTGGTGGGGGCGCGGCGGCACTATCACCCACACCATCAGCGGCATCGACATCGCCCTGTGGGATATCTTTGGCCAGGTTACCGGTCAACCCATCGCCCGGCTGCTCGGCGGCTATTATCGTGAAAAGGTCAAGCCGTACGCCTCGTTGAGCATGAGCCGCCATGATCAGCTCAAGGCCGATCTGGAGGCGGCCATGGCGCGAGGGTTCAAGGCGTTCAAGCTGGGTTGGGGGCGTTTTGGCCGCACCGGTAACCCCGCGGACGATGAGGCCATCATCCGCATGGCCCGCCAGACCGTCGGAGATGGCGAGATCATGGTCGACCCGGGGGGCTCGCAGCAATTTTGGCCGCACAGCTACAAATGGGCGCTGCGCACTGCCGACATGTTGGCGGATTACGATGTGGTATGGTTCGAGGAGGCGCTCCCTCCCGACGACTTGGAGGGCTACAAGCTCCTGCGCGAGCATTCTCGGGTGATGATCAGCGCCGGCGAGGTGCTCACTCGGCGACAGAGCTTTGAGCCCTTCCTAGAGCAGGGCGCATGGGACATCGTGCAGCCCGATTGCACCAAAGTGGGCGGCATCAGCGAGGCCCGCCATATCGCCTGGATGGCCTATCGGCATAACATCCTCACCGTGCCACATGGTTGGAACACCGCCGTGGGGCTTGCCGCCGACATGCACCTCATTGCCGCGTTGCCGGTGGGCAAGTGGGTGGAATACCATCAGCCCTCTCAGGTCATCGATGAGATCGTCGTCGAGCCATTCCAGATGGATGAGGAGGGGATGCTGCGCGTGCCCACCAAGCCCGGCCTGGGGATCGAGTTGGATTGGGATGGTATCGAGAAGCTATCCTACGGCACCTATAAACACGACTAAAAATGGCCGAGGTAGGGGATGACTTTTCATCTTCCTACCCGAAAGGAGCGAGATGTTGGATTTGCTGTTCAAAGGGGGGTGGGTCGTCGATGGCCTGGGGACGCCAATGTACCGGGCCGATGTGGGGGTTCGCGAGGGACGCATCGTCGCCATAGGCGATCTGGAGATCGAGGCCATGCGCACCCTAGATTGTACGAACCGCTGTATATCACCCGGTTGGGTGGATATCCACGGTCACGCCGATTGGAGCGCCTTGGAGCATCCCATCGGTCTGAATCTGCTCATTCAAGGGTGTACCCTCACTGTAGCGGGCAATTGTGGCGGGGCGCCGGCCCCTATGCAGGGCCTGGCTACCGAACAGCTCAAACGGGGCGCGCTGCGCTCCTTGGGCACCCATCAAGCGATGCAGGAGCGTTTCCCAGAGGGCGTTTGGTCCATGGCCGACTACCTGGACGTGCTGGAACAGGGGAAGCCGGGGATCAATTACGTGCAACTCGCTGGGCACAACCAATTGCGCCAGTGCGTGATGGGCTCCGATGCGCGCAGGGCCAGCCCGCAGGAGATCGAAGCCATGCAAGGGCTTCTGCGGCAGTGCCTGGAAGAGGGCGCCTTTGGCATGTCCAGCGGGCTCGTCTTTATCCCAGGTTGTTGGTCAGACACCGAAGAGCTCATCGCCCTGGCCAGGGTGGTGGCCGAGTACGATGGCCTCTATGCCTCTCACATCCGTGGTGAGCGAGAGACCAATATCGAGGCCACCCAAGAGTTCATCACCATCGCCGAGCGGGGGGGCGTGCGCGCCCAGATGTCGCACATGCAGAGCAAGTATCCGGTGTTCGGCAACAATGTGATGAAGATGGAGATGATCGAGCAGGCCCGCTCGCGCGGCGTAGACATTACTGTAGACAGCGAGGCCTTTCCCAATTGTAGCGGCTCGCCGGCCGGCTTTTTGCAAATCTATCATTATACGCCAGAACAGCTTGTGGCCGCTCTGAGCACGCCCAAGGGGCGCGCCGAGATCAAGCGCACCATGCGCACCATTCATCCCTGGCATCCGCTGGGCCGCTTTGGGCCGGGTGGCGTGCCCTTCCGTCGCGCCTGGGATCGGGTGATCATCTACGATTGCCCGCATGATCATAGCTTGCAGGGCAAAACGGTGGCCGCTGTAGCCGCCGAACGCGGCATCGACCCGGAAGATGCCCTCTTTGATCTAGCCTTGGCTGAGAAGGGGCGAGGGCCGCGTTTTATCCATCATTACATCGAAGACGATCACTATCGCACGGCGCCCTGGCCCTATTGCATTTTCCCCAGCGTGGACACCGGCCTCTTTGATCCGAGCACGCATTTTAGCGAGTTGGACCTGCGCTATTGGAAGGATACCGGTTACCCTGGCACCATCGGCCTTTTCCCACGGGTGTTGGGCCAGTTCGTGCGCGAGGAGAAGCTGATGACTGTGGAGGAGGCGGTGCGCAAGATGACCTCCTTGGCCATGCAGCGGCTGGGTATCACCGATCGCGGCGTTATCCGCCCGGGGATGTGGGCCGACCTGGTGGTATTCGACAAGGAGACCATCGCTCTGCGCAGCCCCGATGCCGACCCTCAACGGATCGAGACCTTCTACCCCGTGGGCATCGACTATGTCGTCGTCAATGGACAGGTGGCCATGGAGGGGCACCGTTACACCGGCGTCCGCGCCGGCCAGGTTCTTCGCCGAAAATAGATACAGCTTGCCGTACTCGCATCGGTGAGGGAGGGAGCGGCCGTGAGGGTCCTTATGCATTGAGATATGGAGGGCGCCAGCGGGATATTCACTCGTGAGCAGGCCTGGTATTGGGAAGAAGGTACCCGCGCGCATATCGGCGCCGAGGGGCGAGCGTTGTTGACGGCGGATGCCCGTTGAGGCTGCCTTTGCCGCCCTGGATGCCGATGTCTTGATGTTGTTGGGGCATCATGCCAAGGACAGCACTGTCGGCGCCTTTCTGTCCCACATCTGGACGTTGGAATGAGCTGATTTCTGCATCGACGGTCAGAGCGCGGGCAAGATGGGCATCGCGGCCTGCTATATTGATCGAAAACGTTGTTTTCAAAAGGGGCCGGCCGTTTACTCTTGCGCCCCCGGTCGACTGAACCCCAGATACCGGTAACGTTCCAAAATGGCGCTCAGCTCGGCCACCACGTCGGGGCGTTCCAGCCACAAATTGGTTTGCTCGCCCGGATCGTCGGCCATTTGATAGAGTTGGCCCCGGGGTCCCCCTGGCTCCGGCTCCATATCTCTCGGCTCGCTAAAACCTCCGGAGCCCAGCCCCATAATGCATTTCCATTCACCCCGACGGAGAGAAAAGAGGCCATTGCCGGAGTGATGGACCACGTCCGGACGTATCGGACCTCGGGGGGCTTTGCCCGTTAGGTGTGGAAGCATGGAAAAACTGTCCTGGGCGGCATCGGGAGGCAGGGGATGCTCGACGATCTCGGCCACGGTGGCCAACAGATCGCCCAAGCAGACCAGGGCGTCACTTTCGGAGCCCGGGGCGATATGCCCCGGCCAACGAGCCACCAAAGGCTCGCGATGGCCTCCATCCCAGATGTCGGCCTTGTAGCCACGCAGATCTCCGCAAGATTTGTGCCCATAGGTCTCGCCATCTATGTCGGCCGGCCGGGCGCCGTTATCGCTGGTGACCAAGATCAACGTGTTCTCCACCAGGCCATGGCGTGCCAGGGCGCCCTCCACTTGGCCCACCATCCAATCTACCAGCGCTACCATATCCCCTCGGGGGCCGGCCTGGCTGGCGCCCCGTATAAAGTCCGGCGGCAGGCAGGGGCGATGGGGAGCCGAAGGGGTCAAATAGAGGAAAAACGGCTGGTTGGGGTGTTCCCGGGCTTGGCGATCGATAAAGGCCACCGCCCGCTCTGTAAAGGCGGTATCGACGCGATAATCGTCCCAGTCGGGCACCATAAGCCCGGGGCGCTGCTGGGCGTAATAGGGTGACTTTTCTACCGTGGGGATGCCCAGACAATGATCGTCTTCGATGAACACATAGGGGGCCATGTCCAGCGAGCCGGTGAGGCAAAAACAGGTGTCAAAGCCCAGCTCAAGGGGGCCGCCCCATAGCCGCGCGTGATAGTCCACATTGACCCCATCTGCCGTGGGGGGCTGCCCGTCCTTTGTGCTCCAGCCAAGGCCCAGGTGCCATTTGCCGATGGCTGCCGTGGCGTAGCCATGCTGCTTGAGCAGAGAGGCCGTCGTTAACCGCGTCGGCTCGATGAGAGGCGGTTCGAAACCCCACAATACCCAGCGGCGGAGATGCGTCCGCCAACAGTAGCGACCGGTGAGCACGCTATAACGGCTGGGCGTGCACACAGCCGATGTGGAGTGGACATCGGTCAGGCGGATGCCCTGGGCGGCGATGCGATCGATGTGGGGCGTCTGAATCTTGCGGGCGCCATAACAGCTCAGATCGCCGTACCCCAGATCATCGGCCATAATGTACACGATATTCGGCAGACGTGACATATCTTCGGGCTCCTTTCGAGGCGTTCAGTGAGATTATGGGTTCTCTCGGCGGCGCTGTCAATACATGTGCTGCGGAAAGGTTGCACAAGTTGGGCGTGCGGCGTACAATGGGGTTGATCGGTCTTGGCTCTGAAATCTCATTTGAATTGGCCGACCCCATACATTTACCCGCGGTAGGAGTAGTTGCCTTATGCAAGATATCCGGCAGGCTCTGATGGGGGATGAAATCATCCTGGGCGATGGGGCCTTTGGGACGATGCTCCAGGCTCAGGGACTACCTCCCGGTGTTATGCCTGAACAGTGGAATGTCGACAACCCCAGCGCCGTGCAGGCGGTGCATCGCGCCTATTTGGAAGTCGGCTCGCAATTTGTCACCACCAACACGTTCGGTGGCAATCGCCTGCGTCTGGAAAGCGTCGGGCTGGGCGGGCGCGTCGTTGAACTGGTGCGTTTGGGGGTAGAGCTGGCCCGCGAGGTTGTGGACGGTCGGGCCTGGGTGGCCGGCGGCATAGGGCCGACGGGACATCTGATGGAGCCCTATGGTACACTCTCTGTGGCGGTTGCGGAGGAGGCTTATGCTGAGCAGGCCGCCGCGTTGGTCGAAGCCGGTGCCGATTTTATCCTCATTGAGACCATGAACGATATCGAGGAGGCCTGCGCGGCCGTACGTGCTGCCAAAAAGGTGAGCGCGTTGCCCGTCTTTTGCACCTTTGCCTTTAACGCCAGGGGGCGCACGATGATGGGCCTGCGCCCCGAAGACGCCGCCCGACGTGTGGAGGAGGCAGGGGGCGAGGCGGTAGGCGCCAACTGCGGCGAGGGCCCTCAGGCTGTCGCTGCCGCTTTGCAAGGGATGCGCGGAGCCACAAAGTTGCCTCTCATCGCCCAGGCCAATGCCGGTGTGCCCAAGGTGGGAGAACATGCCCAAGCGGTGTGGGATGTGAGCCCAGAGCAGATGGCCGAGCATGTGCTGAACTTTATCTCGTTGGGGGCGCGCATCGTCGGCGGGTGTTGTGGCACAGGGCCCGGACATATCGCCGCCATCGCCAAGGCCTTAGGGCGCGACGCGGATTGTCGGTATTAGTTTGTAGCCGTTCATAAACCGATAACGGCATTATCTGTAACCGGAGGGTGAGCATGGCAGAGAAACTGGCGATCGACGGGGGCACGCCCGTTCGCTCCACCCCGCTTCGCGGCGGGTTCCACGGCTCGGCAGAGATCGATCAGCGCGAAATCGAGGCGGTGAACAACGTCTTGAAAAAGAAGCGCCTCTTTCGCTTCTTGAGCGCGGGCAGCGAGGAGTCCGAAGCGGCCAAGGTCGAGGCCTGGTATCGGGAGCGATTGGGCAAAAAATATGCCTTGGCCGTGAGCAGCGGCACGGCGTCGTTGGTTTCAGCGATGTTCGGCGTCGATGTGGGGCCCGGCGATGAAGTGATCAT
>JACIWY010000014.1 GCA_014360745.1 Chloroflexota bacterium | reverse complement strand
GGACAACACCACACACAATACCCACTAAGGTAAATCTAGAGATAATACAGTAGATAATCTGACCTATCATTACCACGGCAGCATAGATGCTATAGAGCCCCAAGCCCTTGGGATCAAAGCCCCAGAGGCCCACCGCCGCTACCAGCGCGGCATAGATAGCCCAGATGAGCATGGAGGCGGCCAAGGCTCCGGGAGCCACCTTGGTCAACAGCGGCAGGGGCTTCCAGCCCACCAGTGCGGTGAGAGCAATAGCCCCCGCTGCGCCGACGATCCCCGTCGTTTTGGACTCTGACAAGCCGAAAAGCTGCCACGCCTGCATGAAAACCACCACACCCAGAACGAGCGCCGCCACAGCTTCCATCGTTCCCATCTCCTCTCGGCACAGCACCAATCGCCCGATCAGTAAACATATTATACACCAAGAGGAGACGATTGAATATAGATTGTAATGTGAGATTTTGAAGCTACCGCGAAGCAAGCCGATGCACCGCGGCCACTTCCACATGGGCCGCGATCAGCGCCTGCTCCACGGCCTCTCGCTCCGACCAAAGGAAACGCAGGGCGATGCCGCAATCGCTAGAAAACTCGCGGGGCACGGGGATGAGCTTGACCACGAGCCCGGCCCGTTGGAGCGCTTTCTCCCCCTGGAGGGCGGCGGAGGTGGTATACACCAACACCACGCCGTACTCGCTCATCGGGCGACACTCGTTCATCGAGCGACCACCTTTTCCACAGCGGCCAACGTCTCATCGATCTCGGCCAGGGTGGTATAGAGCCCAGGGGCCAGGCGCACCGTGCCCTCCGGATAGGTGCCGATGGTGCGGTGCGCAGCCGGCGCACAATGCAGCCCCACGCGGCATAATATTTCGTATTCTTCATCCAAACGAAAGCCGATCTCCGACACGCGCATCCCCTTTGCCGTGAACGACACCGTGGCGGTGCGCAATTCCAGATCCTCCGGCCCATAGACAGTCACGCCGGGGATGGCGCGCAACCCCTCCACCAACCGCCGCGTCAGCTCCAATTCGTGGGCGCGGATCGCCTCCACCCCCCGTTTTTGGACAAAGGCCAGGCCGGCGCCCAGGCCGGCAATGCCTACGCCATTCGGGGTGCCGCTCTCAAAACAATCGGGCAACATCTCCGGCTGCAACTCCAGCTCAGACCTGCTGCCGGTGCCGCCGCGCACCAGGGGCTCGATTTGGCCGGCATCAAAGCCATAGCCGATGAGCAACCCTCCAGTGCCGGGCGGGCCCTGCAAACCTTTATGTCCGGTGAAGGCCAATAGATCGATGTGCATCGCCTCCATATCGATGGGCAAGACGCCGGCCGTCTGGGCCGCGTCCACCAACAAGGGCACGCCGGCCTCGTGGGCCAAGGCGCCGATCTCGCCCACCGGCAGGATGGTGCCGGTGACATTGCTGGCATGGTTGACGATCACCAACCGCGTGTCGTCGCGCAGGGCACGGACCACATCGTTTGCGGATAGGGTGCCATCCGGCGCGCAGGGCACTATGGTGAGTTGTAGCCCCTTGGCCTCCAACGCACGCAGGGGGCGCATCACGGCATTATGTTCCATGCCGGTGGTCACCACATGATCCCCCGGCCGAAGGTAGCCGTTGATCACCGTGTTAAGGGCATAGGTGACGTTGGGGGTAAAGATCAAGCGCAAGGGGTTATCCAGGCCGAAAAAATGGGCCAACGCCTCGCGGGCAGCAAACACGATGCGCCCCGCCTCGATGGACAGGCGATGGCCGGAGCGGCCGGGGTTGCCCCCGGCACACTCCAAAAAGCGACGCATCGCCTCCATGACTTCGGGCGGCTTGGGCCATGAGGTCGCCGCATGGTCGAGATAAATCATCGCGTCAACACCAACTTGTAACCACCCTCGGGCCGCTCTTCGATGGAGACTTGCCAACCCTCCTTTTCGGCCAAACGGCGGCAATTGTCCCTAGAAGTGGCCGTATCCACCAATACCTCAACACGCTCGCTCCCTTGTGCTTGTAACGCTCGCCTGGTGAGGATCACCGGTTGCGGGCAAGAGAGCCCGCTGGCATCCACAATCGTTGTCTTGGCCATTTGATTCCTCCTAAAGCGCCTGGGTATCTCGCGAAGTGAAACCCAGCAACGCGCAAAAAGCCAGCCCCACGATCACCCCGATCGGGCCAAAGACCGCAGGCCCCGCCGGCGAGCTGGCCATATTGAAATTATGCGCAAAAGCAGCGCCGACGATCATGCCTAGTACAAAGATACCGGCATCGGCATCACCCTCGCCGGCCATAAAGAATTGCCTCCCCGGGCAACCGCCAGCCATCGTATAGGCCAAGCCGGCCAGCACCATACCCATAAAGTTCCAAAGCGCGTTGGTATGTGCCACCGGCTGCCCTTCGATGCCTAATTTGAATTGGCCGAGGAGCAAGTTGGTCACGAAAGCGGCGACCACCAGCGCTACCACGCCCCAGAACAGGTGCGGGTCACGCACCAGGAGGACGTCTCGGATAGCGCCCACCGTACAGTAGCGGCTGCGCTGGGCCAACGCCCCCACAACAAGACCCACCGCCAAAGAGACGAAAATGGGCGCGCGCATCGAGCCCGGGCCTTGTTCGGAGAAAAAGATAGGGCCCACGGGGTTCCCCTGAGCATCGCGCCCGAATTTCGGCCCCAGAACGACTAGCAGCAACAGGACGACCATGATGCCGGGCATCATCCAGCCGACGACCTTGGGCGCCGGTCGGGTTCGCCCCAGGCTATACCCCTGTGTGAGGAACCAAACGCCAATGGCGATCCCGCCGACCAGCCCCAGAATGCCAAAGACGGCGTTCAGGTCGCCTCCTGCCAGGCGCAGATAGGCCCGCCACGGGCAGCCGAGAAAGACCAAAGCACCGATGGCGGAGAACATGCCCAACAAAAAGCGGACAATCGGCGCCGAGCCGGTGCGCGGGCGGAACTCGCTTGTCGCCAGGGCCAAGATAAACGCCCCGAGCACAAAGCCGATCAACTCGGGGCGAATATACTGCACCACAGCGGCGCGATGCAAACCAAGCGCCCCGGCGGTATCCCGGCTAAAGCAAGCCACGCACACGCCCATATTGCCGGGATTGCCCAGGGCGACGAGGATGGGCGCCAAGATACCCACGGCCAGGCCGGTGACCACCGGCCCCCAGCGAGAGGAAAAGAAACGACTAATCGCAGACATTGGCCAGTGAACTCCTTTTCTGGAAAATGGGGGGGCACCCCCGGGCCGCCCCTCTCACAGAGCAGGAGTTCGCCGCCTCCTCGGACGCATCAAGACAACGCCTCGCCTTGCAGAGAGGACAACCGCGGGATCGCCCGGATTCGGACCGTGCACGACGCGCACGGCCAGAGCCAAAGCTCAGGTCCGTCGGTGAATCACGCTAGACATCGTCCTCCTTTCCATGGATGAGTATAGGTAACACAGCGTCCGATGGAGAGACATTATAAACGCCGATCTCCATTTGACAAGTAGCTCTATTGGGCAAGTAGATCGTTGATCGCCGCACTGCACTACTGGAACGCTCATCGTCATCCCTATTGCTGGAAGAAGCAAGTCGCCTCGCTCGGCAGCTTCGGCATCAGCCGCCCCAAATTTATCATGTCTATTTAGCGAGAGGACCGCTTACCTGAAGGCACTTTTGGTGCCACAGATAGGACGTGATCCCAGGAGATGGGCAGCAAAAACAGAGTATGCGATTGCCCTGGGCAATGATTTGACCTTCCGCCCAGGACTCGTATAATCAAAGCGCTGTAAACGAGCAACTGATCTTCCAAAAGGCATCAGAATCAGTTAGTCGGATTTCCGGATCAGTTAATCGCTTTTGACGCTTTTCGGGCCGCTAGCTCAACAGGCAGAGCCACTGACTCTTAATCAGTTGGTTCCAGGTTCGAGTCCTGGGCGGCTCACAAGCAGGATGCGGGCGGTGAAGGGATGCTTGTGCTCGCGTCCGTGGGGAAGTGTCGGAACTGGCAGACGAGCGTGACTTAGGATCACGTGGAGCAATCCGTGAGAGTTCAAATCTCTCCTTCCCCATTGCGCACGCATGATCGAGCGGAAGTGGCTCAGTGGTAGAGCATCTCCTTGCCAAGGAGAGGGTCGCGAGTTCGAATCTCGTCTTCCGCTCCTAAAAGCCCTACATCACCTCCTTGAGCGTCGGTTCGTGGGTTCGCCCGCGAACCGGCGTTTTCTTTGAGCCCGGGTTACTCGGCCATCCGCAGCAGCCAGCGCGCAGCATTGCGCACAAGACGCTGATTCATGGGATGTTGCAAAGCCTCCAGCGTATGCCCATGGGGCAAGTAAACTACCCGCCCTCGACCGTATTCGTAAGCCCAGCCCGATATCGACTGGCGGCCATCCTCACCTAACCCTTGACTGAGGAGCAAGGGAGTCACGCGGTCGAAATCCCAGTGCAGCCAGTGTTGCTCATCGACAATCTCGTACGATTCCACGCCACGGGTCACCGGATGAGTATGGTTAATAACCTCGACGCGAAAACGGGCGATGGGCGGATGGCCGATATAATAGCCGCCGAGAGTGCGCCGATAGCCCCCCTGATAGGGGTATGCCCAGCCGGCGTTGTGCAAGGCCAGGAAGGCACCGCCTTGAAGTACAAATTCCTCGATGGCACGTTCCTGGTGAGGTTGCATCCAGACGACGCGGGGGCCGTTCGGGCCTTCAGGCCACTCGATACCATCGCGAAGGATGATCAGCAGCGATTTGCCGTCGAGTGCGTCGGCGTCGAGCGCGGCAAAATCGGTAGTACGTTGCACCGCAATACCCTCGGCCTCCAAAAGGTCGCCGATGCCGGTAAAAGCGATGCCGGCGTCGTGGTAGCGGTCGCCGGCGAGCAACAGAGCCTGGGGTTGATCTATCACCGATACGTTCTCCTCGAATCTTAAATGGGATGTGATGAACAGGCGAAAACGATCATTCGACGAAAAACGACACCCCTAATACCCCCGGCCCGGCATGGGTCGTGATAGCCGAACCGACGTTCAAAATAGGTATGTGGGCAATGCCCAGAGCCGCCTTCAACGAGGCCACCATGCGCTCGGCTTCTTGCCGCGCGTCGGCCTCCATCACGCAAAGGTGAGCTTCGGGGCTATGCGGGCATTCTTGCACAACCAATTCCTCAAGGCGTTGCAAAGCACGCGAATGGGTGCGCACTTTGTCCAGAGGTGTCACCACACCATCGGACAATTGCAGCAGCGGTTTGATATTCAACAAACTGCCGGCGAGGGCCGCCGCGCGGCCTATACGTCCCCCGCGTTGTAGATACTCGAGGGTACGAATGGCGAAAAGGGTCCGACTGCGTGGGATGAGCTGCCGAATCCGAGCTTCGATCTCATCGGCCGGGCGCCCACTTTGCGCATCACCGACGGCAATACGCACCATCTCGCCCAATGCCCCGCCGATGGTGCGCGTGTCGAGGATGCGAATATCCGCATCGGGAAAAACTTCGGCCTTGGCCGTCTGCGCCGAGCGCACCGTGCCGCTCAGCCCGCTCGAAGGATGAATCGAAAGGATCGTCTCAGCCTGCTGCAGCGCCTGGGCGTAAATGCGCACAAACTCACCCGGCGGAGGAGCTGCCGTACGCGGCAGGACGGGCGAGGCTTTCATACGCTCGAGAAATTCGTCAAAGCGGATCTCCTGCTCCTCCAGCAAGCTCTCCTCCCCGAATAGAATGACCTGCGGAGCCAGAGGCACGCCATAGGCTTGCGCAAAGCCCTCCGGCAAGCTCGCCGTGGTGTCGGAGACAATAGCCACTTGGCCTTGTGTTATAGTGTTCATGGCGCGCCCTCCTCCTGTACAAGTCGCCCTGGCCACCGCCCCAAATCGATGAGACAGAGATAGGCCTAAATGTCGCGCTCTATTTCCGGCCTGAAGCCATAGTCATAATCGTTCGCGCAGGCCGCCTCGGCCCGCTGAGCGGGATCATCCGAGTAATACCCGCGTCGATCGGGGGGCAGCAGTTCGGCGATGTGTTGCATGATCTCATCGGTGATCTTATCGAGCTGTCGGCGCCGCTCACGTCCATGGCCGATCGCGGTAAAGGGCCCTAGGAGCTCGCCAATGCGCACCCGAATACGCGCTCGGCGGCCTTGGCGAAGGCTGGGGAACAGATAATGCATGCCCTCAAAAGCTATGGGCAGGATGGGCACGCCGGTACGGGCGGCTAAAAAGGCGGTGCCGGGCCGAGCCGGGCGGAGAATCGCAGCGCCGGCGGTGGCCTCCGGATAAATGCCAATGACACCGCCTTCCCGTAGCACTTGCTCGGCGGCGCGCAGCGCATCGCGCGAGGCGGTGCCGCGCAGCACTCGGAAATAGCCCCATGCCTTGGGGATCCAATGCACCAGCCGAGGAGCATGGCGCATATTGATGCCCCCCAGGAATTCGAGGGGCCAGGGGGCGATGGCGACCATAAGCGCCGGGTCGGCAAAGTTGAAATGGTTGGCCACCACAATGAGCGGACCCGACGAGGGTAGATTTTCGCGGCCCTCTATTTCCAGATGGGAAAGGAGTGAAAAAGCACGCCTGGCCAGCCATCGAAGCGCGGCACGCACCGGGCGCCTGCGTCGGCGAAAAGCGGTGTAATCCGTGCTCACCTGTTCTCGGTCTCCATCTGAGCGATGCCTCGAGCGTGGCGCTCGTTCACAAAGAGAAGCATGATCGAACCGACGAGCAAGAATACGCCGATGGACAAAATGGCGATGCGCTGGCCCATCTGCTCGGCCGCCCGCACGGCCAGGCCCCTATTTTCCAGCCAACGGGCAGCCTCGGCGGCCAGCAGGCCATACACAGCGGGCCCGATAAAAGAAGATGTGCGCCCGGCGACCGCGAAAAAGCCAAAGAACTCGGCCCGACGGCCGGCAGGGGCCATCACCCCGGCCATGGTACGGCTCAGCGATTGGATGCCGGCCATGGCCGCGCCGGCCACGGCGCCGATGACAAAGAACTGCACGACGCCATGGGCAAAAAAGAGCCAAACGACGCCGGCAATCATGGCCAGGATAGAAGCCATCAATCCCTGCTTGCAACCCACTCGTTCGGCCAATAGGCCAAAGAGATAGGCGCCGATCACGTTGGTCACTTGGACGAGGATGACAAAGAGGATCAGCAACTGCTCGTCCAGGCCAAAGAGCACCGCGCCCATAATGGCGGCGAAATCAAGGGCCATGATCACGCCATCGTTATAGATCAAGAAGGAAATCATGAATTTGATAAACTCGCGATAATTGGCGGCGGTGCGGATAGTGTGGCCGAGCCGGCCAAAAGCTACCTGGAGGTAGCCCTGGCCGGCGGGAAGCGCCCGGCGTGGGGCCCGTTCCTTTAACCAGAAAAAGATGGGCACGGCGGACACGGCGAAAAAGAGCGCTGTAAAAACCAGGGACAGACGCACGACCAGCGCGCCTCTGACGAATATGATCGCCGGCAGGATGAGCAACAAACAAAGGATGCCGCCGGCCGAGCCTATAGCCCAGCCAATGCCGGACACGCGCGCGACCTCCTTGGGGCCGGCGATCTCGGGCAGGAGAGCGTTGTAAAAGACTTGGGCGCTGCGATAGCCTATCTCGGCCACAATGAGTAAGATCATGCCCAGGGCGATATCGCCTCGCTGCACGAAAAAGAGGGTGGCGGTAAAAATACAGGAAAGCGTCGTAAAGAAAAACAAAAAGCGCTTTTTCGAGCCCGTATGATCGGCGATGGCCCCTAGGATCGGCGAGATGACGGCAACCACCAACATGGCAATGCCAATGGCATAGCCCCACAAGCGCGATCCCTCGGCGCCGCCGACGACCGTGCCTTTGAAGTAGGCCGAATAAATGGCCAACAACACGACGGCGGCGTATGCCGAGTTGCCGAAATCATAGAGATACCAGGCCCAGCGCTCGCGGCGCATCGACACAACTCGGCCAGAGGCATTCTCGGCGGTGATGACGGCCATGGTTCACCTCACTGGGATGGTGGGGCTCCGAGCTTGGCGGCGCTCGAAGCGCTGATAAAGGCCTGGGATGCTAGGGCGATCTACCATCCCTAAACAAATAAAACACGATTGAGACGCGCCGGTTGCGCAACTCGCAACGGCGACAGTCTACCACGAGAGCAAGAGGGGGCAAAGTGAAAGGTATTATCGCGCACGTTGGCGAGAAATTGCCTTAATGGTATACTAAAGCATCGCCCATTCTGAAGGAGAGCGTTGAATCTACTGAGGAGGCAAGAACGAGGATTTGCCATGCCCAAGCCCGACGTCATTCTAGGAGAACAAAGCCGTATTGGCATGCTCCGTGGGTTCGAGTCGATGGCGCGGCTGCTCGCTATCACCCTCGGGCCCATCGGTGGGAACATTGCCAACGCCCGGGAGCCAAAGGGGGAGCCGGAGCTCTTGTACGACGCGGCGACCATCGCACGGCGTATCATCCAATTGCCCGACCGCGCCGAAGATGCGGGCGCCATGATGATGCGCCACCTCGTATGGAACGTGCGCGAGGAGGTGGGGGATGGCAGCGCCACCACCGCCGTTCTGGCCCGCATCATCGCTCGTGAAATGCAGCGCATGATCACGGCCGGCGCGAACGCCATGATCATGAAACGAGGCATCGAGCGGGCCACCAAGGTCGCGTTGCAAAAGCTCGACGAGATGTCTCTGCCCCTGGAGGGAGAGGATCGCATCGCGGCTGTCGCCAAGGCGGCCGTCGGCGATCCGGAAATCGCCCGCCTGTTGGGCGAGATGTACGATGTATTGGGCCCCCATGCGAACATCGTCATCGAGCCCTACATCGCCACCTTCCACGATCGCACTTATCATGAGGGGGCCCGTTTTAAGGGGGGCTATCTCTCCCCTTATATGGTCACCGACACGGTAACGCGCCGTGCCGTGCTCGATGATGTCTATGTCGTCGTCGCCGACATGGCCTTCGAATCGCTGGAAAGCGCCCAGAACGTCCTCGAACAGGTGGCCAGGGCCGGCGGCAAGAACGTCCTGATCGTCTGCAAACGCATGTCGGACAAGGCCATCGGCTTGTTGGTGGCGAACAACGAGCGGGGCACCATCCGTTCCGTGGCTGTGAACATGAAGCCAGTCGGAGACCTGCGCGTCGGCACGGTGGAGAACCAGGCCTTGTTGGTCGGCGGGCGCCCGCTGACGGACAAATCGGGGATGCCGCCGGAGGACATCACCATCAAGGATTTCGGGCGTGCCGACCGGATTATCGCCACCAAAGAGTATTACATGATCATCGGCGGACGCGGCGACAAAACCGCCATCCGCGAACGGATCCAAGACCTCCGCGAACGTTTGCGTCGCACCCATAACGCCGAAGAGCGCGAGATGCTGAGAGAACTCTTGACGCACTTTTCCGAAGGGGTGGGCGAACTACGCATCGGCGCTCTTACCGAGCAAGAACGCAAGACGCTGCGTGAGGTAGCCGAGCAGGCCATGAAAGCCGTGCAGGCCGGCATGGAGAGCGGCATCGTCCCCGGCGGAGGGGCCGCCTATCTGGCCTGCATCCCAGCTGTGGAGGCGATCGAGGCCGAGGGCGATGAGGCTTTTGGTGTGCAGATCGTCGCCCGCGCCCTAGAAGAGCCGATGCGCTGCATCGCGGCCAACGCGGGGGTTCATCCACCGTTGGTCATCGCCGAAGCCCGCGCCAAAGGCCCAACCTATGGCTATGAGGTACGTCAGGGTAAAGTGGTGGACATGATCCAAGAGGGGGTCGTCGATCCGACGCTGGTGGTCAAGCGCGCCCTCCAGCAAGCTGTCAGCGGTGCCATGATGTTGCTGACCACCGACGCTCTCGTTCTGCATCGCAAACCGGAGGAAGTGTTTGAGCCATGAGCATGTCAACCGAGCAAGCAACAGAAAAAGTTAAAACCTGGGAGCTTGTGGGGCCCATTTCCAGCGGCGGCACCGTTTTCGGCCTGGCCATCTCGCCCACGGAGGACGTCCGCCGTTATTGGGCGGCCACGGGTTGCGGTATCTTTTACTCGGATGACGGTGGCGCCTCTTGGCGACAAAACCTCACCGGGCTTACGACCCCCTTGCTCAGCGCGCTTGCCGTGTCTCCCACCGGAGCCTTGTTCGCCGGCGCTTTGAGTGGGGAGTTGTTTTCCTCCTTCGATTATGGCCGGACATGGGAAGCCGGGCTGATCCCAGAGGAATTGCGCGCCATGGTGACAGCGCTGGTGGCCTCGCCCAATTTTCGACGCGATGGCACCTGCTTCGCCGCTACCGATGGCGGCGGCGTGTTGGTGACGCGCAACTCGGGCCAAAGCTGGGAAGACAGTAGCTTTGGCTTGGGCAGCGCCAGCGTGTTGGCCCTGACTTCCTCACCCGACTGGTCGGCGCGCGAGATCATGTTCGCCGCTACGACCGAGGGCGTCTTTGTGTCGCGCAACGGCGGCCGCGCCTGGCGCGAGACCGAATTGATGTTGAGCGACGACGTGGTCGATATCCTCGCCGTCAGCCCTGCCTTTGAACAAGACAACACCGTCTACGCCGGCACGGAATCGGGCCAGCTCTATGTCTCTCATAACGCAGGGCGCACTTGGGACCTTTTGCAGGAGCGCTTGGGCGAAGGGCCGGTGAACGCCCTATGGCTGGCGCCCGATTTCCATGAGAGCGGGCACATGCTGGCCGGCGTGGGTCCACTGATCCTGGTTTCTACGGATCGCGGCGCATCGTGGGCGGTATCGGCCAGGATGCCCGGCGCGGTGTTGACCTTGGTCGGGAACCAAGAGGTGATCCTAGCCGGGCTGCACGATGCCGGCGTGTATCAATCCACTGATAGAGGGGCAACCTGGCGCTCTTCATCGCAGGGATTGGCCGCGCGCGGTTTCGCCCGCCTGTTGGCGGTGGGAGATACCCTCTATGCGATGGGGCCCCAGGAGGGCTTGTGGAAGGCCGAGTTGGGCACCTTGAATTGGGAGCCCGTCGAAGGGCTCGAGGCGTATATCCCGCTTTCGGCAGTGTATGCCGGGCCGGATGAGGAACAGATCTTTGTCGTCAGCCAGGAAGATGGCATCCTGCGCTCCCTGGACGGCGGCCGGACGTGGGAAATCGTCAGCCAGGTGCCGGGCGTCCAGGCGCTGACCGTATTGCCCGATGGCACCGGCTGGGCAGGCACGATCGATGGCCATCTGTTAAAATCGACCGATGGCGGCGAGAATTGGGACGAGGTGAATTCGCCATGTGATGGCCAGGAGGTATTGGCCATCGTGGCTTCGCCCGCTTATGCCCAAGATCACACGTTGTTCATGGGCACCGCTATCGCGGCTACGGGCAACCGCCCCGCGCGGGTAGCTCTATGGCGCTCGACCAACGGCGGAGAGGATTGGCGCCAACTCACCACCCAGACCACGACGGCGCGTTGGATGGACATCGCCATGCCCACCGATGTGAACGACCAGGTGGCCGAGCAGGCTGTGGTGGCCACAGGCCCCTATTGCCTGCGTCCGCTGCGTCGAGCCAAGGATGTATGGATTAGCACGCGGGTAGATCCCGGCGGGGCCAACGTGCTCAGCGTGGTTGTCGTGGGCGAGGTCGATCAGGGGGGTACGCTCTATGCGGCCACGGGCAACGGCATCTACCGTTCCATCGATGGAGGGCGCACCTGGCAACCTTTTTCCGGCGGCCTGACGGTGACGAGCTTCATCGGGCTCATCGCCCAACGGGAGGAAGAGATTACCGGGCTGTATGCCCTGAGCCTGGGCGGTCTCCTCTGGCAGCGCGAGATCTCCTGAGCAACAGGTCTACGAGAAGTGCAGAGTGCCCGGCACCGGGCATCCAAGTTGCCACTTCGAGGTAACCCGGCTTAAAGGGGAGGCATGAGAGCCATAGCGCCTCCCCCTTTTCTTTTGCCCGGCGAGGTAGGAACATGAACGACCTGGAACGCTTCCACGCCTGTATGCGCTATGAAACCGTCGATCATGCGCCTTTCTGGTACACTGGCGCTTGGCCGGAGACGCTGGCCCGCTGGCAGAGGGAGGGCTATGATCCTGAGACCTTCGACCTATCCATGGGCGGCGACAAGCGCCATGTCTTTTCCAAGTGGTTCTTCCCCCACCCTCCCTTTAGTCGCCAGGTGATCGCGGAGGACGAAAGGCATGTGCTCTATGTGAATCACGAGGGCATCTTGATGCGCGAGCGCAAGGACCAGCCGATGAGCTCGATGCCCCAGTTTGTGCGCTTTCCCGTGGAAACGCGAGACGACTTTGGCCGTTTTTGGCGAGAGCGCATGCAACCTGACTTGCAGCAACGCATCGGCCCCGACTGGCGCGAGACGTTGATTCAGGCGCGGGCCAAGCCTTGCCCGTTGATCATCATCTCCGACCGTTGGGGCGGCTTTTTCGGACCGCTGCGCAATCTCTTGGGCGTGGAAAAGCTGTGTACCCTGTTCTACGATGACCCCGCCTTTCTCGAAGAGATGATGGACGCCGATGCTGCCTTCCTGATCGCCATGTTGGAGCAGATCTTAGAAGTAGTGCCTATCGACGCCTTTATCTTTTGGGAGGACATGGCCTACAAGACGGCGCCGCTCATCTCGCCGCAAATGGCCCGCCGCTATATGCTGCCTCGCTATCGCCGTGTCGTCGATCTTTTGGAGCGCCACCAGGTGCCCTGGATCGGATTGGATAGCGATGGCCAAATAGACCCTCTGATCCCCGTCTGGCTGGACGCGGGGCTCAATGTCCTTTATCCTTTCGAGGTGCAGGCCGGGATGGACGTCCTGGCCGTGCGCAAGAAATACGGCCGACATTTGCGCTTGTGGGGCGGGGTGGACAAACGCGCTTTGGCCGCCGGCCCAGAGGCCATCGGCGCCGAACTGGAGCGCCTGCGTCCGCTCATCGAGCAAGGCGGGTTCATCCCTCACACCGATCATTCGGAGCCCCCCGACATCCCCTTTGCGCATCACGTCTACTATATGGGCAAGCTGGCCGAGGTTTGTGGCGTATAACGGCTGATTGTGAGGAGTAACAAGGAGGATGCGCCGAATTTTCTGGAACGAACATGAGCACCGTTTGCGGATGTTCTGGCGCCTGCTGGGGCAACTCCTCTTCTTGCTGTTGGCCATGATCCTCATACAAGGGGGGGCGGGGGTGGCCATCGGGCTCATGTTGAGATCCGGCGATAGGCTTCCGGCCAACGTATTCGACGATTTTCGGCGGGCCCAAGCTTGGCTTGTCAGTAATCCGCTTTGGATGGCCCTGGGGATGCTCTCCGTCGCCCTGGCCATATGGCTCAGTGTGTGGGCGGCGGCTCAACTCTTGGATCGGCGCCCCCTCGCCGATTTTGGCTTACACTTGGACCGGCACTGGTGGGCCGACTTGGGCTTTGGCCTGGCCTTGGGCGCCTTGCTCATGACCCTGATCTTTTTGGTCGAGCTGGCCGCCGGCTGGGTGACGGTGCGTGGGACGTTGGTCACCCATGATCCTCAATTGGGCTTCTGGCCCACTATCCTGGCGTCGTTGCTCCTCTTTGTCGCCGTCGGGTTCTATGAGGAGCTGTTCAGCCGAGGATACCAGCTCACCAACTTGGCCGAGGGCTTTGCAGCGCTGAGGCCGCGAACGGCTGTCTGGCTGGCGACGATCCTTTCCGGCGGAGTGTTTGGGCTCCTACATCTCTCCAATCCCCATGCGACCTGGTATAGCGCGTTGGGCATTGCGGCGGGCGGGGTATTGACCCTGGGCTTGGGCTATATCCTCACCGGCGAGCTGGGCCTCTCCATCGGTCTGCACATCTCTTGGAACTTTGTGCAAGGCAACGTCTATGGCTTTCCGGTGAGTGGTGGTAGCTTTTTCGCCTCTTTTTTATTCATCGAGCAAGGTGGCCCGGTTCTTTGGACCGGAGGTGCCTTTGGCCCCGAAGCGGGTTTGGTGGGGCTGATGGCCACGCTGTTGGGCGCGCTGCTGATCTGCGCTTGGGTACGCTGGCGACGTGGGGCGATCGCCTTGCACACAGAGCTGGCCGAACCTCCGGCAAGCCTCGTAGGCAGGCAAGGGCCGAGTGGGCACGGCGCTTGACAGCCTGGCCGCGTTACGGCAGACTGCCTCGGCTAGCCCGTTTGGGAGGAAGAGATGACGCGATTTGATGTGAATTGTCTCTTGGGGCCCTGGCCCACCGGCGGCCCCACTCTGGCCGACGCGGCACAGATGCGCGCCGCCATGGCTCGTTTGGGCATTGAGCGGGCGTTGGTGCGGCACACGGCCGGCATCTACTATGATGCGACGGATGGCAATAAGGCGCTGATGGCCGCCTTGGGCGCTGAGGATCGGGAGCGCTTGTTGCCTTGTTGGACCGCGCTTCCGCCGTTGACGGGAGAGCTTGGGCCTCTAGAAGGGTGGCTACAGGCACTTGGCGAAGCCCAAGTGCGCGCCGTAGCGCTCTATCCGGCGGCACATGGCTATCCCCTGGCGGATTGGCAGCTCAACGCCCTTTTGGAGCCCTTGGCCGCGCGTCGGATGATCGTACTGTTGGAAATAGCACAGATCACCTGGGATGGCGTGCATTGGCTCTGCGGCCGCTATCCCGATCTGCGCGTGGTGCTTTTAGAGAGCGGCTATCGCCTGTTGCGCCCGCTTTTAGGCCTGTTGCAGGTGCACGAGAACCTGTACCTCGACATCTCGACCATGTCCAATTTTTATGGCATCGAAACGCTTTGCGCACATATCGGGCCAGGGCGACTGCTCTTTGGCACCGGCCAGCCGCGCACCGACGGCGCCGGCGTCGTAAGCGCGCTCAACTATGCCGAGCTAGGCGCCGAGGAAAAGCGAGCCATTGCCTGGGACAACCTGGAACGCCTGTTGGGGGAGGTGCGGTTATGACACGCTCAACGGTGCGCGAATTGGTGGAAGCCGGCCAAAGCCTAAAAAGCCTGCCTTGGCCGGTCATCGATGCCCATGCTCACTTGGGGCCCACAGGGGGCTTTTACATTCCCACGCCCGATGCGGCTTCCATGGTGGGCATGATGGATCGTCTGGGGCTGGCATGCACCGGCATCTCGCCCCATCTGGCTATCACCAGTGACTATCGCCGGGGGAACGACCTAGCGGCCGAAACGGTGCGACGGTTCCCGGGGCGCTTCTTTGGCTATGTCACCGTCAACCCTCACTATGCGGAGGACGTCCTGCCGGAATTACAGCGGGGCTTTGAGGAACTGGGCTTGGTGGCCATCAAGCTCCATCCCACCTTGCACGATTTCGCCGTGAGCGATGAGCGCTGCGAGCCGATATGGCACTTCGCCGAGCAACGTGGGGCGGCCATCCTCTGTCACACCTGGGAGGGGGATAAGCGTTGCAGCCCAACCGCGCTGGGCGAAATCGCCGCAGCTCACCCACAGGCGCATTTTTTGCTCGGGCATAGCGGAGGAACGCCCGCCGGGCGTCGCGAGGCGGTGCGCGTGGCCCAACAGCGAGATAACGTCTACCTGGAATTGTGCGGCTCGACGCTCACCTCGGCCGAAGTCGAGTGGATGGTGGGCCAAGTCGGCCCGAAACGAATCCTCTTTGGCACCGATTCGCCTTGGATCGATCCGCGCTTTCCCTTGGGCAAAGTTGCCTTTGCCGAATTGGACGACACGGCTTTGCAGTACATTATGGGCGGGAATATCGCCCGACTTGTGCACCTGCCTCTCTAAAATGCCCCGCTCGTCGCTTTGCGGGGCTCTGCCCTGGCACACCCGTTGGAGACAATACGAGATCGCCTTTGGCGCCTGGCCGCCCCCAAGGTAGAATCGGGGCCGCATCAAAACAGGAACCCCTGTATACAGGAGGCAACATGAACACATACCGCATCGCTGTGATCCCCGGCGACGGGATCGGCGTTGACACGATCGACGAGGCGCAACAAGCGCTTCAGACCATCTGCCAAGTGCATGGCGGCCTGTCGATGACCTTTGAGCGCTACCCATGGGGTTGCCAATACTATTTGCGCGAAGGGCGCATGATGCCGGAGGACGGCCTACGCATCCTGGCCGACTATGACGCCATCCTCTTTGGCGCTGTGGGTTTTCCGCCGGTGCCCGACCATGTGTCGCTTTGGGGCTTGTTGTTGCCCATTCGACAGGCGTTCGATCAATACATCAACCTGCGCCCCGTCAAGTTGTTGCCGGGCATCCCAGGGCCGCTGCGCAACAAGGGGCCGGAGGATATCGATTTCATCTGCATTCGCGAGAACACCGAGGGAGAATATGGCGGTGTGGGCGGCCGCGTACATCGACACAGCGATAACGAGGTGGCTGTTCAAACCTCCGTCTTTACGCGCCGAGGCGTGGAGCGGGTGTTGCGTTACGGTTTTGAACTGGCCCGCAAGCGCCCGCGTCGCGAGCTGGTCAGCGCCACCAAGTCGAACGCGTTGCAATACACCATGGTCTTTTGGGACGAGGTGTTCCGCGAGTTGGCCGCCGAGTACCCTGATGTGAGCTGCCGACAGTACCACGTCGATGCGCTGGCGGCTCGTTTTATCACCGCGCCGGAGAGCCTGGATGTGGTCGTGGCCTCGAACCTTTTTGGAGATATTCTCACCGATCTTGGGGGCGCCTTACAGGGCAGCCTGGGCATCCCGCCCAGCGGCAACATCAACCCGGAGCGGCGTTACCCCTCCCTCTTTGAACCGGTGCATGGCTCGGCGCCGGATATCGCCGGCAAGGGGATCGCCAACCCTATCGCCGCCATTTGGGCGGCCTCGATGATGCTCGACCATCTGGGGCATGAGGATGCCGGGCGCCTTTTGTGGGAGGCGATCGCCGCCATGACGCGGACGGGCGCCGTGCTCACGCCCGATCTGGGTGGCTCGGCGACCACCAAGGAGGTCGGCGCGGCCATCCGCGAGCAGATCATCGCCTTAGCAGGGTAAAACCGATCTTGCCCGTTCATATCGGGCACCCGATATTGCCGGGGATGCCAAGGCGCCCACTTGGCTCAAGCAAACTATTGGAGCGATTTCTTGAAAGTCAACGAACAGCAGGCCGTCCTGCCTCAGAGGGCAACGGCGGAGGATCGGACACTTTCCTTCCAAGAAGGCCTTGCCCGCCTGATCCGGAGGGCGCGCCAATTGCTGCGCGTCTCTTCGCGGGAAGAATATAACGAGCGCGTCGTTTACGCCGAAGTCATCTGGCAAGCATTGGCCGGAGCCGGCGGCATGTCTTTTGTCACCATCTTTTTGGTGCGCTTGGGCGCGCCATCTTGGTTGGTGGGGCTGTACACCTCTCTGCCGGCGCTGATGACTACCTTGGCCGTACTTCCCGCCGGCACATTCGTCCAACGCCAGCGAAATTTGGTGCGCACGGTCAACATATCGCGTTTGATTTTTCGCTCGGCATTTGCCTCCTTTGCCCTCCTGACTTTTTTGCCCGCAGCCATTGCGCCTTATGTATTGGTGGCTGCTCGTAGCCTGATCTCGGTGCCTGGAGCGGTGCTCAACGTGGCCGTGACGACGCTGTGGGGCCGAGTCACCACACCCCGCCGTCGGCCGCGAATGCTCAGTACCCGCCTGGCGCTTCATGGCCTTTTCGCGGCCATAGTGGGCTTTGCTGCCGGGCAATGGCTGGAGCGTGTCCCTTACCCGTTAAATTATCAAGTTTTGTTTGCCACCGTGCTCCTGGCCGGCCTGGGGAGCGTGCTCACTCTATCGCGTTTGCGGCTGCCCGAAACGACGGAGCTTGCTCCGTTGGCGCGCAAAAAGGCCGGCCTGCGCGAGCTCTTGCCCATGATTCAAGCCGCGCCGGATTTTCGCCATTTCATGATCGCGGCCTTTGTCTTTCGCATGGGCATGAATCTACCGATGGCGCTGTTCCCCATTTTGCGGGTGCGCGTCGTAGGAGCGACCGACGCCTGGATCGGTATCCTCTTTACCGTAGAACGCATTTTGAGCGTTTTGGCCTACTTTGTGGTTGGCTCGCTGGCCAGCAAACCGAAACAAAGACGCCTTCTGTGGTTGGCATGCGTGGGGGTGGGCTTTTTCCCTATAACTATGGCTCTATCGTTTACTCCCACGATGTTGTTGATCCCCCAGGTGATCGCCGGCCTGTTGGGGCCGGGGATGGATATCTTTATGACCGATACCCTCTTTCGGGTCTCGCCCGAGGATCGTCGGCCCGCTTTTGTCGCCGCCAACACCTTCTTGGCCAACCTGATCGCCTTCATCGGGCCCCTACTGGGCACGGCACTCTCGGATCTGGTGGGGATTCGCTTCGCGTTGGTAATCGCCGGCGCACTGCGCATCGCCGGCGGCCTGGTTTTCTGGCGGATGGGCGTCGGCGGCAGCCGCGAAAGGCCGCATGCCGCGTAAAGAAAAAGGGGGCCGACATATCGGCCCCCTTCGACGTTGCGATGAGGTTATATGCCCCGTAGCCAGCTTAACACCCGCCTGGCCACCTGCTCGCCGGTAAAGCCCAGCTTCTCGGCCAACACCTTGTAAGGCGCCGAGTGGCCAAAGTCGTCCTGGGTGATCATGAGCGCATCGCGCCCCACAATATCCGCCCAGCCAAAGCGCACCGCCGCCTCGATGACCACCTTGCGGGCCTGGTCTGGGATCAGCATCTGCTGAAAGCGGGCATCCTGGCGCTCAAAAAGCTCGCGCGAGGGCATAGAGACGAGCCTGACGGCATACCCTTCGCCTTCCAAAGCCGACTTGGCCGCCACGCCCAACTGGAGTTCAGACCCCGTAGCGACGATGACCACGTCCGGCTCGCGATCGGGCGTCTGCGAGACGATGTAGGCACCGCGATTAAACGCTTCGAACGAAAGGGGCGTCTCCCTTTCGATGGCCGGCACGCTTTGGCGGGTCAGTATAAGCGCCGTCGGCCCCTCTCGATGGCGCAAGGCATAGGCCCAGGCGGCGGCGACCTCGGGGCCATCGGCGGGGCGGATGACGGTCATGCCGGGAATGAGGCGCAACGAGGCCAGTTGCTCCACCGGCTGATGGGTGGGGCCATCCTCTCCTAAAAAGATGCTATCGTGGGTAAAGATATGAATGACCTGCTGTTTCATGAGGTTGGCCAGGCGGATCGGTGGCCGCATATAGTCGGCAAAAACCAGGAAGGTGGCCGTAAAGGGAATGAACCCGCCATAGAGGGCGATGCCGTTGGCGATGGCGCCCATGGCGTGCTCGCGCACGCCGAAACGCAGGTTGCGCCCCTCCCATGAGCCCGGCGCAAATTGCGGCGAGGCCTCCAGCCAAGTCGAGGTAGAGGGTGCCAGATCGGCAGCGCCGCCCACCAGATAAGGCACAAGTTCGGCGATCCTTTGCATCACCACGCCGCTCAGGCGGCGGGTGGCGTTGGGCTTGGGAAGGGCGGCCAACAACTGCTCCTCCAGGTCATGGGGCAGTTCTTTGCGCTTGGCCGCCTCGTATTGAGCGGCCAATTTGGGCTCGGCCGCTGCCCAGGCGGCATATTCGCGCTGCCAATCCGCATAATCTTGTTGGAGCTGGGCCACGCGCTCCGCAAAGAGCTGGCGCACCTCGTCCGGAACGTAAAAAAGCGGCTCTTGTGGCCAACCCAGGTTCTCTTTTGTGGCCTTGACTTCCTCCTTGCCCAGAGGCGCGCCATGCACCTCGGCGGTGTTCGCCTTATGAGGCGCGCCATAGCCGATGACCGTGCGGGCGATGATCAAGCTGGGGCGACTCGTCTCGGCCTGGGCTTCCTCAATGGCGCGTGCGGCGGCTTCGCAATCGTTGCCGTCGATCTCGATGACATGCCAATTATAAGCTCGGAAACGCGCCGCTCGATCCTCCGTAAAGGTCAGTTCCGTCGGCCCTTCGATGCTAATGTGGTTGTCGTCGTAAAAGTAGATCAGATTGCCCAATTGCAGGTGCCCGGCCAGCGAGGCCGCCTCGGCGCTGACGCCTTCCATGAGATCGCCGTCGCTGACGATGCCATAGATATAATGATCGATGATCTTGTGTTCGGCGGTGTTATAGCGGGCAGCGGCCATCTTGGCGGCGATGGCCATGCCCACACCGTTGGCAAAGCCCTGGCCCAGCGGGCCCGTAGTCGTTTCGACGCCCGGCGTTAGCTGCTGCTCCGGATGGCCCGGCGTCTTGCTGCCGAACTGTCGGAACTGTCGAATCTCTTCCAGCGGCAAAAAGCCGTTGAGGTGCAACAAGGCATAGAGCAACATTGAGCCATGGCCTGCGGAAAGGATAAAGCGATCGCGATTCGGCCAGGCGGGATCTTGGGGGTTAAAGCGCAAATAGCGATACCACAGGGTGAACGCATAGGGAGCCGCGCCCATGGGAAAGCCAGGATGGCCGGAATCGGCCTTCTCCACGGCATCTATGGCGAGCATACGGATGGTGTTGATGGCCAACTCTCTCAGCTCCGGCGGAGGCAGGGGAGGTCTGAACATGTTCTTCTCCTTTGCACATTAAGACGGTAAGGAATCGAAAGGGGACGAGGCGCTTCCTCTCTTGCCACTCCCTTATGTTCTACGAACCGTGAACGAGACGGTCAGATTATCGGGCAAGCGGTAACGATGCGATCGTCGTAGGTCGGGGTGATCGTGTGCCCCGGAGGGACGATCAAGAACCGCTCTTCATCCCAACGGCCCTCCAGCAGATCGCGGATCAGGATCAAGCTGCCGGCCAATTGTTGAAAATTCCAGCCTCGGCGTTGGGCCAGCGTGCGCACCTCGTCTCGATAATCGGGCAACCGGATTTCTTGGGTCTCGATATAAGCCGCCCGGTTATAGTGTTTCTTCCAGGCGCCCATGACCTCCATCAAATAATCGGCGTTGTCCTTGCCGTATTTGGCCACATATTCTTGGTATACCTCGTCCATCCGATGATCGTCGCTGGTGACACCGAGGGAGATCTGGTCGTTGCTGCTGCCGCCCCGCTCCATATAGTCGGGGGTATACCAATAAGTGCCCGGGTTGGCGCGGAACTCCTCGCCATAGCGCCGAGCGGAGCCCAGATAGAGGGTGATGCAATCATGGGCTCGCGGCAAGACCATCTTGAGATGAGGGCAAATGAGCCCCACCGTCGTATTGCTGCACAGCCCATAACCCAAAAGAAGCGCATCGTACTGCCCTTTGGGGATAGCATCGATACGCTCTTGCAAATGGGCGCGGAGCACATCGGGCTCACGATGGAGCCCTTTGTCCACGAGCTCGATGTCGACCACATGAGGGGAAAACGCCGCCACGTAATAGGCCTGGCGGGCCAACACTTCGCACGATATCAATTTGAATCGCATCATGACTATCTTCCTATCGTTCCATCGCCTCAGAGCCAGGGGAGACTAAAAACGTTTTCCCCTGGCCCAAAACATCAAATATCCCAATATCCTATGACGCATAGACGGCAGAGGCTGCAGCGAGCCCTTCGTCTACCCGTTCATTTTTGAGCACATCG
>JACIWY010000139.1 GCA_014360745.1 Chloroflexota bacterium | reverse complement strand
TCTGCACGCGAATGGCCACCCGGCTTAGGCCCAACAACAGTTTCAGGATCTCGCGGATGGCGCGTGCTTGCCCTGAGCCGATGTTATACACTTGCCCAGGTCGACCTTTTTCCAGGGCCAGATGGTAGGCACGCACCATGTCGCGCACATCGATCATGTCGCGCCGCGCATCGAGGTTGCCCACCCGCATTACCGGCTCCTGCTGCCCGACTTCGATCGCGGCGATTTGTCGGCAAAAGTCGGGCACCACAAAACCCAGGCCCTGCCGCGGGCCGATATGGTTAAAGGGGCGCACGCGCACGACGTGCAAACCGTGACTGAGATGATATTGCAAGCCCAAATAGTCCTGGGCGATCTTGCTCACCGCATACGGATTGACGGGCCGCAGCGGCGTCTCCTCGTCGACCTGTGAGCGCTCCGCCGGAATGAGCCCGTATTCATCGGCCGAGCCTACGACCAGAATGCGCGCCTCTAGTTTGAGCTCTGCGCAAGCTCGTAGCACATTCAATTGAGCCACGATGTTGTTGACCAAAGTGGATTGTGGATCCGCCCAAGCTCGGGACACCGACGCCTGAGCCGCGAGATGGAAAATCCGCTCGGGTCGAACGTCTCTGAAAAGCTCCAACGCGCCGGCATAATCGGCAAGGTCGACAGGCTGAAAGTGCAGGCGACCGAGAAGATGTTCGATATGGCGCAGGCTATCGGTGGGTAGCCCAACGCCAAAAACCGACGCCCCCACATGATCCAAAAGATAGTCGGCCAAATGGCTCCCGGCAAAACCGGCAATGCCGGTAATGAACGTTCGCAGCGTTGTTCTCCTCTTCCCTTGACCTAGACTTGTTGCGCGCCAAGTATAATCGATCCGGGGATAGGCACCAAGCGTGAAACATGCCGCCGGGCCTGAAATGCATCAGACCCGGCGGTGTACGCGCTCTTGTCGCGGACGGATAGGCCTATTTGGGCAGATACTGGGCCGCCCAGCCGACGCCAAGCTCTTCGAGCTTTTCCGCCGTGGGCACACCGGTCTCCCGATCCCAACCCATCATGCCATAATAGGTGTGGATCGCCTCGCGCAGTTCCTCGCGATCGATGCCGCCATCGGAGAGCGCGCCTCCACGAGTGGGGCCATAGCTCCGCTCAGGCAGGCGATCATCCTCGACGGTGAGCCCTTCGCGCATGTTGAATGTACGGGCCAGGTTCATGGCACGCTCGCCCACCCGTAACAACTCGTATCCTCCGACATCCCAGCCGGTGGCCGCCGAGACCATCTCAGCCAATTCCGGCACGCTCCAGCCGGGCATGGAGCACATCGTCAGGCAATTGAGCATGATGGAGGCCATCGAGTTATAAATCGTAGCGCGCACCTTCTCTGGCCCCAAACTCTCCAGAGGTATGGGCTCCAGAATGCCCATGCTTCGCAAACGGGCGTTGGCCAACCAGCCGTTGGCATCGGGGCTGGCCAGGCCGGTATCATGGAGCGAGTGGCAATGGTCGGCGCCGGTAGGCGAGACCGAGTAGCCGATGGCCAGGCCGCGCTTTAGGCGGGGCTCGTGCATAGGCAAAGCCTGCCCCTTGACATGGACGGCGTAACGCCAGGCATCCCCACCGATCTTTTTGGCGGCGGCCTCAAAGCCCTCGGCCAGCAAATCGCCCAGCCCTTCGCGTTTGCCGATCTTTTCGCACATGGCGATCATGGCATCGGCGTTGCCAAAGCGCAGATCGAGGCCATCGGTGTCCTCTTTGGTCAGCAGGCCATTCTCGTAACACTCCATGGCAAAAGCGATCATGACGCCGGTGCCGATCGTGTCCAAGGAGTAGGCGTTGCAGATGGTGTTGGCCTGCGAGACGGCCACGATATCACTGACGCCACAGGTAGAACCCAGCGAACCGATGGTCTCATATTCAGGGCCGCCATAGGCCGGATCAACGGAGTAAGCCTCGCGCTCTGCCCTGACCACCTTCTTGCAACGCACGGCGCAAGCCCAGCAGCCCTCCATGCCGATGCCGATCTTGTCCATAATGTATTCAAGGCCGCTGATCTGTGGGAACTCGCCATCGCGAAAGTTGTTGATCGGCAGATTGCCCTGCAAGACACCGCCTTCCAACGCGGCGCCACCGGTGCCATACTTGTGCAGGTTGGCGGCGCGGGTACCCTCTTGCACCTCCTGCGCGGCCCGCCGAGCCATCTCGCGGATCTTGTCCGCATCCACACCGTCCAGGTTCATGGTGCCACGGGCTACCACCGCCTTGAGCTTTTTGGAGCCCATCACCGCGCCCATACCGGTACGGCCGGCAGCATCCTTCAGCCCGTCCATGACGCAGGCAAAGCGCACCATTTTCTCACCGCCAGGGCCGATAAGTTGAGCATGGATGCGGTTATCACTCAGCTCCTGCTCGAGCAACTCCAGCGTCTCTTTGGTGGTTTTGCCCCACAGGTGAGAGGCATCGCGAATCTCGGCCTTACCATCCTTGATCCACAGATAGACCGGCTTCGCCGAGACGCCCTCGACGATGATAGCGTCAAAACCCGCCCGCTTGAGGTCGGCGCTGAAATAGCCTCCCAATTCTGCGGCTCCAAAAGCGCCGGTGAGCGGCGACTTGGCCCCTACCGCGCTTCGGGTGGCCCCCGAAATGGCCAGGCCACAAAGCACGCCCGGCGCAAAAATCAGTTTGTTCTCCGGCCCCAGCGGGTCGGCACCTTGGGGCACTTCCCTAAGCAAGGTGTCGGCGATGATGTTCCAGCCGCCCATGTAACGGCGGAAATAGAGCTCGCCTGGCTCATCGACCGAGATGTTTCCTGTGCTCAAGTTGACGCGCAGGATCTTGTTGTGAAACGAACGAGTCATGACTTCCTCCCTAAAATGATGGTTATCCACCTGGCGCCCTCACCGCCGTGCTGGCCAGAGCGCGGGCCTCCGGCCCGCCATCTCAGCTTCCGCTCACGTACGGGTTAAAGCTTGGCTGCATCGGCCAGAGCTTGGGCACGATCGGTATTCTCCCAGGGGGCATCGATGTCGGTACGCCCAAAGTGGCCGTAGGCCGCCGTAGGCCGATAAATGGGGCGTCGCAAGCGCAAATCGCGGATGATGGCGCCCGGGCGCAGATCAAAGTACTCGGCGATGAGCTTTTCAATCTTGGCATCGGGGATCCTGCCGGTGCCAAAGGTCTCCACATTGAGCGAAACCGGCCTGGCCACCCCTATGGTATAAGCGATCTGCAATTGGCAACGCTCGGCCAAACCGGCGGCGACCACATTCTTGGCCACCCAACGAGCCGCATAGGCCGCCGAACGATCGACTTTGGTCGGGTCTTTACCCGAGAAAGCCCCGCCCCCATGGGGAATCATACCGCCATAAGTATCTACCATAATCTTGCGTCCCGTCAAGCCGGCATCGCCCATGGGGCCGCCGATGACAAAGCGCCCCGTGGAATTGATAAAATAGCGCGTGTCCTTGTCCAGCATATGCTCGGGCACGACCCTGGGCACCACTTTTTCGACCACATCCGCCCAGATCTGCTCCTGATCCACCTCCGGAGCATGCTGGGTGGCGACGACGATGGTGTCGACCCGCGCCGGTTTGCCGCAATGGTATTCCACCGTCACCTGAGACTTGCTGTCAGGCCGCAGATACTCGATCTCACCGCTCTTGCGCTGTCTGGCCAACTCCTTGACCAAGCCATGCGCAAGCATAATCGGCATAGGCATCAGCTCGGGCGTCTCGGTACAAGCATAGCCGAACATCATCCCCTGATCGCCGGCGCCTACGCGCTCGATATCGGCATCGTCCATCTGACCTTCCTTGGCCTCTCGCGCCCTGTCCACGCCCAAGGCAATATCAGCCGATTGTTCCTTGATCGAGGTGATGACCCCACAAGTATGATAGTCAAACCCATACTCGGCCTTGGTGTAACCAATGTCGCGAATAGTCTCGCGGGCAACGGTAGGAATGTCAACATAGCATGAGGTGGTAATCTCGCCGGTGATGAGTATCAAGCCCGTAGTCGCTGCACATTCACAGGCCACCCGCCCATAAGGATCAAGGGCAAAGATGGCGTCGAGCACGGCATCGGAGATCTGATCGCAGATTTTGTCCGGGTGTCCCTCGGATACCGACTCGGAGGTGAACAAGAATTTGGGGGAATTCATAAAATTGTACATGGTTGTTGCCTTTCTACGGCCATCCTTTAATGAAAACGCCTTTTGCGGATTTGCCTTGAACAGCCCGCACCCAGACAAACCTTTAGACAAATACCCTAGGTGCCATGTTCCCAAGACTTGAGATACGCCTCTTGCGCCGGCGTCAAGACGTCGATCTTGATGCCCATGGCCTCCAATTTGAGACGTGCCACGGTAGTATCGAGCGCTTGGGGCACACGATAGACCGCCTTTTCCAGCTTGTCGCGGTTTTGCACTATATATTCGGCGCAAAGGGCCTGGTTGGCAAAGGACATGTCCATCACCGCGGAGGGATGACCCTCGGCCGCGGCCAAGTTTACCAATCGGCCCTCACCGAGGACGTAGATATGGCGCCCGTCGGGGAGGGTATATTCGTCGATGAATTGACGGATGCGCCGGACTTGGGTAGCCATCTCGGCCAATGCTTCCAGATTCAGTTCAACGTTGAAATGGCCCGAATTGGCCACGATCGCGCCGTCTTTCATGAGTTCGAAATGAGGGCGATCGATGACATGAATATCGCCCGTCGAGGTAACGAAAATATCACCGATGGTCGCGGCCTCGGCGATCGGCATCACGCGATACCCATCCATCACCGCCTCCAAAGCACGCAAAGGATCTACCTCAGTCACGATGACATTTGCGCCCATCCCCCGAGCGCGCATGGCGATGCCCCGGCTGCACCAGCCGTACCCGGCGACGACCAAAACCTTGCCGGCCAGCAGAACGTTGGTGGCGCGAATGATGCCGTCGATGGTGCTCTGGCCAGTGCCATAGCGGTTATCAAAAAGATGCTTGGTGTCGGCGTCGTTTACGGCAATGATCGGGTATTCGAGTTTGCCGTCTTGTTGCATGGCCCGCAAGCGGATCACGCCGGTGGTGGTCTCCTCGGTGCCACCGATAACCCCCGCCAGCACCTCGCGCCGCGAACGGTGCAACGTAGAAACCAGATCGGCGCCATCATCCATCGTCAGGTGAGGGCGATGATCCAAGGCAGCGGCGATATGGCGATAATACGTGTCATTGTCCTCGCCCTTGATGGCAAAGACCGGTATCTCAAAATAGCTCACCAAAGCGGCCGCAGCATCATCCTGAGTGGAAAGGGGATTCGAGGCACAGAGGACCACGTTAGCGCCACCTTCTTGCAAAGTACGCATCAGATTGGCTGTCTCGGTGGTCACATGAAGGCATGCCGATATCCGTATCCCTTCCAGGGGCCGCTCTTGACGAAAGCGCTCGCGGATCAGCCGCAATACGGGCATTTCGCGCTCGGCCCATTCGATGCGCGCCATCCCTTGTTCGGCCAAGGCCAGGTCTCGAACGTCGTATTCGGTGCTCACAAGATCTCCCTTCTCGAAATGGATGTTAGATCAATGCCCGATCAAAGCCGGGAAACTCGTCTTCAGTGGCCGGCTCAAAATAGGTCAGACGGCGCAACGTCTGGTAGCGCACATGTATCTCTTCCAGAGTCAATGTGCGCAGTCGATCGATGGAAAAGTCTTGCACGGTAAAAGAGGCCACCACCGTGCCTTGCACCACCGCACGGCGCATAGCTCCCAAGGAAAGATCGCCGGTCTTGGCCAGATAGCCCATAAAGCCGGCGGCAAAAGTGTCGCCGGCGCCGGTCGGATCCACCACATAGTCCAAGGGATAGGCCGGAACCATAAAGAACCGATCGCCGACGCTCTCCCCCCTGGTGACCAACGCGGCGCCATGGGCCCCTCGTTTGACGATGAGCGCTCGGGGGCCCAGGCCCAAGATCGCTTCTGCAGCCGCGATCCAATTCGGTTGTTGGGTCAAAAGTTTGATCTCGCTCTCGTTCAACAACACCACATCCACCCGCGAAAGGGCCTCGATGAGGGCCGCCTTTTTGGAGGTGATCCAAAAATTCATGGAATCTAACGCGGTGAGGCGCGGATGATGCATTTGGTCTAACACTTCGAGTTGAAGTTCGGGGTCTATATTGGCCAAAAAGAGGTATTCCGAATCGCGCAGCTCGTCGGGGATCGTAGGGTGAAAGTCGGCAAAGACGTTCAAACGAGTATCCAGCGTCTCGCAGGCATCTAGATCGTCGCGATACAAGCCAGACCAGAAAAAAGTCTCCCCTTCGACGACTTGCAAGCCCCGCAGATCGATCTGACGGGACACAAAAAGGTCGATATGGTCCTGAGGGAAATCGGTGCCCACAACGGCCACGATGCGCACCTGCGTATAGAGGCTGGCCGCGGCAGCAAAGTAAGTGCACGCCCCGCCCAATACCCTTCGGCGACAGCCCATCGGCGTTTGCACGTCGTCCAACCCTACCGAACCTACTACCAGAATACTCAAAAGCAACCTCCCCCACGGCCTACGAGCGGCCCGGCATGGCCAGTTCACGCCCGCCTGTGTCAGGCCAGTATTCTTAGCCCTGTGATAGCGCGCTACTCCCGCCCGAAGCAGAAGGCGGCGCATGTCGCCGCCGCATCTCGGCGGCAACCTCGACGGTAAGATCAAGAATATGCTCCGCTTGAGGCACGGTCAACGAGCCAAGGCCACAAGAGGGGGTGACCAAGCCCACGGCCAAGAGCGCATCCGCAGAGACACCCTCCTGAAGCAGCCGCTCCATGAGGCGTTCCAACCTAGCCACCAGACTCTCGACCGTTTCCGTCTCTGCCACGGCACTGGCCGGCACAACGCCCCAAGCCATGATCCCACCCCGTTGCAAGAATTGGCCCAATTCCGCGGCATAATGTTGCAACGTATCGCCATAGTCATAGGCATCAAAGCTTAGAACATCGATAGAGGTGCTCAGCAAGATAGACCAGTCGGTATTGCCACAGCAATGCACCCCTTTGAGGCCACGAATGCCGGCAAAGACCTCCTCCAACAGGCCGATGACTTGGCTTCGGCGCAGGTTCACGAAAGCGGAGCCAAAAGAGGCCATGTAAGGCTCGTTAAGCATGATCAACGTTTGGGGCGCATGTTTGCGCAGCTCTTGTTCCTGCCAGGCCACTTTGAGCGACAGGTGCTTGCTTACGGCGTCGGCCAACACCTCATCATAGAGAAGGGGGCGCTGATTCTGATCGACGACGGTAAGCCCCCAGCTCACCGGGCCGGTCACCTCCCCCTTGAGCACCAACGGCGGGCGAGGAAAAGCGATCTCTCCCTCGCGCAGCATCGCCAACCCGGCCGCATAGGTTTCGCCGATGCGTCCATGATTGACGAGGTTCTCAAGGTAGGCCAGATAAAGCCGCTCCAGCTCGCGATCTAGGTTGCGGGTGCGATCCACATAAATGGCGCCATCCCTTACCACGATGCCCGGGAATCGCTCGCTGAACTGAGCGTACATATTCTCTAAGGCACTGCGTCGAGGAAGCTGAGGCCATCCCGGAATGTCGGGGAAACGCTTCAGAATGGCCTGCCAGGCTCTGGCCGGGTCTTCGTGAGGCAAGCCATCTAGGGCAAAGGGCAACCAGCGAGGTTTAAATCTCGCCGGGGAAGGTTCAGAACTCATGAATGCTCTTGATATCCTCTCGTGAGCGCAGCTGGAGCATCAGACGACACGTGACCCTGCAAAGCACAGCGGCAGCTCCGCACAACAAAAAAGCCTCCCGCAGGGGAGACCGCTCAACGCCCCCCTCTCATCTTTCAGATGGCCCAGCGCCATCTGCCGGAATTGGCACCATGGGTCGACAGCCATCCGATTGGCCGCATCGACCGGGTTGCCGGGGTTTCACAGGGCCGGTCCCTCCACCCCTCGCGATAAGAGTGCGCAGAAAGCTATGCCAAAGATGTTTGCATCCTATCATAGAACCCCAAGAGTGTCAAACGCCCCGCGCCCCCCTTTGTTAGACTATATTTTCAATGTTCTAGAACGTCGGCCAAGTAGCACCAGGTTTGGTGCCGGGCGGTTGGAAACCGCCGCAACCCTCGGGAAGCCGACTCTAGTTGGCTGATTTTCGGCCGGCGAAGGCCGACCTTGCAATGACCTTAGACGAGCTCCAAAGTGCCCGTCATCTGAAGCACCGGCAGGAAAAGACATCTTTACCTGTGTCCCCCGGACATGGAGATTCCCTCGCGAATCTTGGCCGCTCATGTTATACTGTGGCCGTCAAGAACAGACCCGCATAGATTCATCACGGAGCATCTCATGAGCGGATGGACAGCAGCGCGAGGCATGCGGAGCACACCGGCGGGGATAGCGCCCATCGCCATCGGCCCCATTGTCAAATGCTTTCTGGTACGAGGCCAGAGAGCCT
>JACIWY010000138.1 GCA_014360745.1 Chloroflexota bacterium | reverse complement strand
GTTGGGATATAGACCTTGTCTATTCCGACGTCGCCCAGGCGCCCGCCGATGTCGAGGCGCAACTCGGCGCCAGGCGCCTGAACCTCGACGAGCTGCTCTCTCGCTCGGACGTCGTCTCGCTACACTGCCCCCTCAATCGGCACACGCGGCACCTCATCGGCGAGGAGCAGTTGCGCCGGATGAAGCCCACAGCCCTCCTGATCAACACCTGCCGCGGGCCGGTAGTAGACGAGGTGGCGTTGCAAAAGGCGTTGCGCGAGGGCTGGATCGCGGCCGCCGGCCTGGACGTGCTGGAAAAAGAGCCAGCCGACTCGGACAACCCCCTGTTGAACATGCCCAATGTCTTGGTGACGCCGCATATCGCCGGCTCCACGGCGGAGCGGGTGCGGCGCGCCACCGAGTTCGCCCTGGCCAACGTGGAACGGGTCATCGCCGGGCAGCCACCGCTGAGCTTGGTCAACGTCCAGGGCTAGAGCACTATCAAGGCCCCGTAGCTGCAGTTTCCTATCGTGCTCCAGGGAGGCCGGGGCGGGTCTCGAAGCTTTCTCCCGGGACCCTCCCCGGCCCCCAAATCCGGGCATTTGCCTATAGTATCGTAGGCGTTTTTGCTGTATAATAGAATTGTAATTGATTAAAAATCGAACCTTGCAACCGCGAATCTCTCGCCAGGCTTCGATATGGTGATAGATTTCCATCTGCGCGATCGAGACCTTTAACGTGGCTAGCCTATGCCTGGCATCATTCCGATCCTATTCCCTGTTCCACCCCATTCTTCCACAAGAGACATGATCGGATAGATCGCCCAGCACTGCGCGCTGGGCGGGAAGGAAGGATGATATGTCTCTATGTATGAGAGCGAACGAATCGTTCCGGCTCCTCTCGCGATCCCCTTATTGCCGGTGAATATACTCGTATCGGAGCGCAAGGCATCGGTGATCGCCCATCCCTTCGGGCTGCCGGCACAAGAGGGGCAACACCAACGCCAAAGCCATCGCGTACTCGTCCGCCTGCCGAAGGGCTGCCCTTTCGAAGGATAACCCTTTGGGAGACAGTTCTGGCCGAGTTTTTTTGAAACCGCGCTATAATGAGTATACTGGCCGGTCGGTGCCTTTTGGCGCCCTACGAGAGGCTCGATGGAGTGGTTATCGCTACGCCCGGCGCATGGGACAATGGATAATGCGGCCGGCGAGGAAAAACGGACAGCTATGGACGAACAGAGAACCAGGGAAGAGCTCATCGCCGAGTTGGCGCAGCTGCGCCGGCGGATCACCGAGCTAGAGGCTTCGAACGAGGAGATCGGACAAAGGGAGACCATATTGCGATTTGCCGTCGAGGCTTCGGGGGACGGCGTATGGCAGAACACACTGGGGCACAGGAACGATTTCTTTAGCGAGGGGATGTTTACCATGTTGGGCTACCAGCCCGTCGATCCCTCGAAGGGGGTGGCCTTTTTTCGCACCTTGCTCCACCCCGACGATGTAGTCCGCCTCGAGGAGGCAGAGCGCGCTCTCAGCCTGGGGGAAAATGAATATACCGTCGAGTTCCGCCTGAGGGCCAAGGATGGCCATTGGCGGCACATCCTCTCCAGGGGGCGTTGCCTTGCCAGAGACGCCCAGGGTCGGCCAACCCGAGTGGTGGGCACTCATGTCGACATCACCAAGCTCAAAAAAACAGAGGCGGCACTGAGGCGTAGCGAAGCGTTGTTCCGTAACCTGACAGAGACGATCCCCGCGGCCATCTTTATCTACCAGGGCGAATGCATCCGCTACGCCAATCGGGAGGCCAAGCGGCTTGTCGGGTATACCCAAGAAGAGTTCCAGAACATGAGGTTCTGGGACATTGTCCACAAGGACTTTCGCGCGTTGGTCAGGGAGCGCGGCCTCGCCCGGCAGCGTGGCGAACCCGTTCCTGCGCGATATGAGCTCAAGATTGTCACCAAGGGGGGCGAGGAGCGTTGGCTGGACTTGAGCGCCCAGCGTATCGAGTTTGAGGGGGCGCCCGCAGGCCTGGCGATCGGCTACGACATCACGGAACGCAAGCACGCCGAGCAGGCGGAAAAGCAAAAGGGCGAAGCCCTGCGTCGCCATGTTGAGCGGCTATCGTTCCAGCGCGAGATCGACCAGGCTATCCTGGCAGCCCGCTCGCCAAGCCAGGTTGCCCAAGCCGTAGTGGGCCACATCCGCCGATTTGTGCCCTGCCAGCGACTCAGCATCATCGAGCTTATATCGGGAGAGGAGGGCCGCGTGCTCGCGGTGGACACGGAGGGGGAGACGGGGCTAAAAGCGGGCGTTCGGATCTCTGACTTGGCGCAGCAGATCGAGTGCCTTCGGGAGAGCCCCGTATACCTGGTGGAAGACACCTTCGCCGTCCCGGACTTTTCCCCCACCCTCCGCGCCTTACGGGCCGAGGGGATACGCTCCTTCGTCAACATCCCTCTCAATGCCAGGGGCGAACTGGTGGGCTTTTTGAACTTTGGCTCAAAAAGGCCTCGATCCTTTTCCTCTGAACACATAGACGTGGCCAGAGAGGTTGCCGCCCCACTGGCCATCGCCATGCAGAACGCGCGGCTCGCCGAGGCTGAGCGACGTCGCTCAGCCGAGCTGGCCCGCTCCAACGCCTTCCTGACTGCCCTTCAACAGGTGGCCATCCGCCTGCAGACCACCCTGGAGCCGGAGCAGGTGATGGCCACCTTGGGAAGCGAACTGTTGCGGTTGGGCATCTTTTGCTTCGTTGTCCTGCTAGATGCCGAGACCAGCACATTGAACCTTATTTACACATCGGCTAACCCTGAGGCGATCGCCTTGGGAAAGAGAATGGGCCTCTCGGAGAGGATCAGCCTGGCCTCCTTGCGCGAGCATCTGCCCGGCAGCGAAGAGCTCATCGAGCGCCACAGGGCTCTGTTTATCTCAGACACCATGCCTGTGGCGGCAGCTATCCTGGACGAGATACCCTATCCGGAGGTGCTGCACATTGTGCAGTTGGCCGGCGTGACGGCCGAGGCCAGGAGCATCTGTCTGCCCCTGATCATTGAGGGGCGTCTGGCCGGCGTGTTGGGCATGTGGGGAGAGGATCTGCGTGAGGACGATCTCACCGCGGCCTCTTTGTTCGCCAACCAGGTGGCGGTGGCCATCGAGAATGCTCGGCTGCTGGAGACGATCCGCCATCATGAGCAAGGATTGCATGTCCTTTCGGCCCGGCTTCTAGACGCGCAGGAGGCCGAGCGGCAGCGGATCTCGCGCGAGCTTCACGATGAAATGGGCCAGGCGCTCACGGCGATGAGCATCGATCTGGGCCGGTTAGAGAAAAAACTGCCCGCGCATCCCGACCCCGAAGTCGGATCCCTGTTAAAAGAGTCCAGGGACGTGGCCGATCAGCTGCTGAGCAGAGTGCGGGAGCTTTCCCTGGCGCTGCGGCCTCTTATGCTGGACGACCTGGGCCTGGTACCGGCGTTGCGCTGGCACTTGAACCGCTACACTGAGCGCCTCGGCATCCCGATAGATCTCGAGGTAAGCGCCCTGCCGGAAATACGCCTCCCGCATCGGGTTGAGATCGCCCTGTATCGGATCGTCCAGGAAGCCCTGACCAATATTGCCCGTCACGCTCAGGCCAGCCAGGTGACCGTCCAGCTCACTTATCGTGCGGACAGGGTGACGCTGCGCATCGAGGACGATGGCCAGGGCTTTGACCTGCACCAGGTGGCCAGCCGCGAACCCTGGGCCCGGGGCACGGGCTTGCTCAACATAGAGGAACGGGTAAGCTGCTTGGGTGGGCGCTTTAGCATTCTTTCTCATCCGGGAGGTGGCACGCGACTCGTGGTCGAGATTCCGTTAGATATCGAGGGCTAATGGATGTCCATCAAGTAGACAGTCAGACGACTTGCCCATAAGAGGTAGCCGAGCCATGGAGGCTCGCCCTGAGCACGACCTGATGCGACAGGCCGCACACCAGAGCGTGCGCTGCACGGCCAAAATGGCCGGGTTCCGGAGGTAAAGGACATGGACGTGATCAGGGTGCTATTAGCGGAGGACCACACGATCGTGCGCAAGGGCCTGTGTGCGCTCTTGAGCGAGGAACGTCACATCCAGGTGGTGGGCGAGGCGGAGACCGGCAGACAAGCGTTGGAGAAAACCCAAGAACTACGGCCCGATATCGTGGTGATGGACATCTCTATGCCCGACATGAACGGCGCCGAGGCGACTCGGCAAATCAAACGGCAATTCCCCGAGATCAAGATCCTGGTGCTTTCTATGTATACCAACGAAGAGTATGTCCTTCGGCTGTTACGCGCCGGTGCCTCGGGTTACGTGGTTAAACAGGCCGCGCCGGAGGAGCTCTTATTAGCCATCGAAGCGATCTATCGCGGCCAAGCTTTCCTCTCCCCCTCCATCTCCAGAGGAGTGATCGAAAAGTTCCTTCAGGCGACAGAAGAAGCCTTGCCCCCGGATAAATTTAATGAACTGACCCCTCGCGAGAGGGAGGTGCTACAATTGATTGCCGAGGGCTGCACCAACCAAGAGATCGCCAATCGGCTCCACATCTCGATCAGGACCGTAGAGACCCATCGCGCCAATCTGATGAAAAAGCTGGATATCCACACCACGGCGGAGCTGACCCAGTACGCCATCCGCAGAGGGATAATCAACCTGAATAATTAGACTCTCCGATGCCCGCCACGCCCTGCTTTGCCGGGTATATCTTGCCTGGGCTTGGATCTCTGCATCTCTATCGTTCTCATTGCAAGAACCTCCGTAGTTTCCGCAATTACTTTTGTGGTCGTTGGGTATAGACTGTCTATCCCTTGTGCTGTATACTGGATGATGCAGCCGGCAGTTTAGTTCCGTTGCTGCATCAGAGGTATGTCCCAAAAGAACAAAGGCGTTCGGGCATACCTCTTTCTTACAAGGCGCACGATAAGGGAATAGATAATGGGAGGTCGTCATGGTCGAGGATAAGCAGGTCAAAACATTGAAGGTGGCAGCGACGTCCCGCAGCACGGCCGTCGCCAGCGCCATCGCCGGCGTCGTGCGTGACTGGGGCTGGGTGGAGTTGCAGGCTATTGGAGCGGAGGCGACGAACCGAGCAGTCAAGGCCATAGCTTTCGCCCGAAACTATTTACAAGCAGATGGGCTGGACGTGGTCTGTATGCCCTCCTTTGTGGAGGTACGGGTCGACAACCAGGATAAAACCGCTTTGCGATTCATCATCGAACGGCGGTAAGGACTATATGCCGCCATAATATACGGAGATTTTCTATTCGAGCATATCGAGGAGGCCAAGATGAATAGCGATAGGCTGTTGGCCAACGATCAAGGGCGTTCCTCCCTGCCGGAGAGCGAAGCGCCGAACGGTATGCGCCTATATAGGTTGTTACAAGGCCTCCGCCGGGCGACCTTGGCCGCCCAGGATGCGGGTTATGGCGATTGGGCCGAGACGTTGCAGCATTGGACCCACGAACTAGCCGAAACCCTGGGCATAAAGGAAGGCATAAAGGATTCCCGTCCGTCGGAGATGTGGCTGGGCTAGGCGAGGAGGTCGGCGCGATGATTACCAAGCAGCCGGGCTCAAGCCCTAATACGGTGCGCATCACCTTCTCCATACCTTCTCACCTATGGGCCACCGAGGTCCACCTCGTCGGTGATTTCAACAATTGGGACCGCCGGTCATTGCCGCTGGAACACACCATGCACGATGGCTGGCGGATCAACCTCGAACTTCCACGAGGTCGCGCTTATCAATATCGCTACCTCCTGGATGGAGCCAAATGGTGTAACGATTGCAACGCCGACGGCTACATTTCAAACGTTTTTGGTGGAGTCAACTCTGTGATAGAGACTTGAGCCGAGCCGCAAGACGAGCAAGGTAAGGCCGCGAATCGCTCAGGTTGCTTAGAAATTGCCACGCAAGTCTTTGCCGCATAGGGGAGAGATGGAGTAAACAAGGATAGGAGGTTACCCATGACTTGGGCAGAACGTATTGGGGATTTGGCGAGTCGCATTATATTGGTGATTCTTTTTGCGATCCGTATCATTACCGAGCTTCTTCGACTCTTGTTCGTTACATTAGATTCCTTCGTGGTCGATTTGGGCGAACGCAGCGAAACAGGACTACGACGGGTCGAAACGGCCCAACGGGCATGGATCAGGCTACCGGGCGCCGTGTTGTTGGGCCTTGCCTTTGTAGTTCTCGAACTTCTCTCGGTTTTCACCGTTCTGTTGCGACAAGCGACAACCAAATTGAACGACTTTATCGTTGGGTTGGCAGAAGGCGAGGAGCGGATCACGGGAGCTGCGCCACCACAGGAACCTGTACAAGGATAATGAACCATCGGAGCGCGGCAGATGGATGACCTCTACTATTATGAGCAACGTTGATTCAAATGTTGGCATCGGGAGGTCCGCCGTCAAACGCGCCTGTCTGCAGCTTGCTGAAGAAGTGCGGCGGCTTGCGTGGCAATTCCTTTGGGTAGGGAGCGGCCTCTGTCTAGAAGCGGCGATTTGCGCGGAAAGGTTCATCGTGGACTTGGCCGAAGCCTTGGAAAGAAAAAGCTTGCGGCCGATCGGTACGGGGGCTTGGAGCCCGACGAGCCGGCTCGTTTGTCGTATGTGGAGATGGCTGAGTGGCGCCGTCAAACGCTGGGCACCAAGGGCAAAAGCATGGCGCCGCTTGGCGAGGCAGATCGATGCGATTTTTTATTCAAGGTTGTCTTCTGGTGCCACCTGATAAGCTTTTGGGCATATGAAAGGGGCCTCAACAGCTATGGAGGAGACACTCCAAATCGTCGAGTCGGCAGCTCGGGCCATTGGCCGGCTCGAGCTTGAGAGATGGGGCCCCTGGGTGGTGGGGCTTCTCAAGATGCTGGATGAGCAAGCCCGGGAGAGAGGTAAGGAAGCTGCGTTTTCGGAGACCTGCCTGAAGTACGTCTTATCCAGCGTCCAAATTCGGCGTGATACCGGTGGATGGGGCTAAGCCGAATGAACCCATCGTTACGATCAAGTTATGAGGTGGCGGGCACTCGGCACGAAAAACTATTCATTCTTCGAGGTGTCCTCTTGAACATGGGAACTACCCCCGGATGCTGCGCCAGCACCGAAAGGGTGACCTGTGAGATTTGACCGGCTTCTCGCCGTTGTTCTCGCGGGAAACGACAAGGATCCTCTCATTCTGGGCGGCGCGGGACAGCCCAGCAAATTTTTCCTGCCTTTTGTATCCGGCTTGGTGGGGCAGTGCATCCTGAACGCCCTCGACGGACTGGGCCGGTGTCGCTGCTGTTATGTCGCGGTGCCCCCGGATCAGATCGGGGCAGGCTGCTTCGCCACGGAATGCCCCCTGTACTTGGTGCCGCAGGGACCAACGCACACGGGAAGCATGTGGAACGCGCTGCGAGAAGCTGAAGGGCGGGGTCATTACGCGGCTGGCGATCACGTCCTCGTCATCTCGGGCGACCTTCCTCTGCTTTCCTCAGCTGCCTTGGAGGGGTTCATTACGGCCAGCGAAAGAGTGAGGGATGCGGATCTCTACATTGCCATGGTCCCCTTTTCTGCGGTGCCCTTGGATCTGCGGCAAGCCTATCGTAAGGATGTCTTACCCTTCCGGGGCGGGCCGCATCTCTGCTCCAACGTGTATCTTTTGCGGCCGGACGCCGTGACCAAGGCCGGGTACGCCCGATTCGAGCGGCTCATGAGCATCCGCAGGTTGGACCTCACCACATTCCACGGCCTGCTCAAAATAACGGCTGCCGTGGTAGACGTGGTGGGCTTGTGGGGCCTTTTGCCCCTGATCAGGGTGGCCCGGCGCTTGGGGCGCCCGAACATCGAGGAGCCTGAAGCGCACCTTCAGCCGCTGGATTGGATCGAGAGGATTGCTCTCGACCTGATCGAGAAGAGGTTCGGCCCCAGGGTGAGCTTCGTTGTCCCGCCGGAGCCCTCCCTGGCGCTGGAGTTCGACCGGCCCGAACAACTTGAGTTGCTATCGGCTTATGCCGGGCATGGATCACGATCGTACCGACCACGGGGGTAACCACCTCCCGACGAACAACACCCCGCCGAAAGCGATAGACAAGACCGCGGCAACCTTGTATAGCCATCCGATGAGAAGGAGAAATGAACTACGCCGGTCATCACCATGTCACGCCAGATAGCCGGCGGCGCCGAGCGGGACGCATTGCCGCCATCAAGTCGGGTGTTGAGACGTTAACCGCCGGCCAGGAAGGCGAGATAAGAGCTTGATACGTAGTTTTCGTAGCCCATTTAGGCATTTTTGCCTATAGCATTACAGGCATTCTTGTGCTATAATAAAATAGCAGTGTCTTGAAAATCGATGCGATGCAGACGTGAATCTGGACCACCAGGGCGATGGCGGCGCAGGTTCTCGCCTGCGCCGATCGAAGCCCCACCGGCTATGTCCGGTATTCCATTCAACCCTGTCTTTCATC
>JACIWY010000137.1 GCA_014360745.1 Chloroflexota bacterium | reverse complement strand
AAGGTTTAGCGTCACATCACGGGCCTGTGCGCCCTCTTTCCAGCGACCGCGCAAGGGGTGTTGGCCACGCCCCATAAAGATGCCGCTGGGCTCGGTCAAATAAGTGCCCAACTCGACGCGTTGGCCATTGACGATGGCATAACCGTATTTGGCCTTGAGCGCTTCGCGCTCAGCCTTGCGCTGGGCGGCCAGCCTGCGACGCTCCTCCTTGGAGAGAGCCTCCTTGGCGGCCCGCTCGGCATCGACATATTCGTAGTAACGCGAGAAATCCACCTCCTCCAGCTTTAAGGGAGGCTCGATGCCCAAAGCAGCGGAAAAATCGGCCATAAAGTTGGCCACAAAGACGGGGTCGCGTACATAGTCGGTGTCCTTTTTCCGCGCCCAGGCCAGGGCCATTTCTTCTTGCTTAGGTGTGAGCATCCTCTCTTCGCCGCGCACGACGATGGGCAAGCCCGTCGGTTTGGGCGGCTCGGGAATGACCACACCATTATGGATCAATTGTTGCAACACACTCATTCTTCCTCAAAGCCGGATGGGCTGGCAAGAACCAGCCGGGCTGGCAAAAACAAGCGCCCCGAGAAACGCTCCTCGCGGCGCCAATTCAAGGATAGCATAAAATGGTCTCTTTGCCAAGCCAGCGGTGAATCTCTGGCTCCTACCAATAGTATACAACCATGAAGCCATCCTTTGGATTTCAGGGTGCTTGAGCAGCCAGATATTGGCTCCTTTTTCCTTATGCTGACACGCGCACCAGATCCTGCGCTTGCAGAACGGAGGGATCGGAATTCCGGATGGCCTCCGCTCTGGCATGCAGCAAGGGTAGGTTCTCGGTGATGTAAAAGCGCGCCATCTGGGCTTTTTCTTCAGAGAAGCGGGCGTCGCGCAGGAACAGCCAAGAGCAAACGAGATAGACGGCCATCAGCGCCAGATCTTCGGCGTAATAGTCGATCACTTCGCGTTCCCGTTCCTTGAGCAGGTCGACGCAGGTGTTGAACGCTGCCGTGGCCTCTAGCAAATCGGCTTTTCGTGGGGCCAGCGCCTGGCCATAGTCCGCCTGAGCCCATTCCGCCAACAGACCATCCAAAGCGTGGCCCAACAACCCCCCGATGGCGGCCACGATTTGTAGCTGGCTGGTTCCCTCATAGATACTGGTGATGCGCACATCGCGATAATGTCGCTCTACGTTAAACTCGCGCATAAAGCCGGTGCCGCCGTGTACTTGGATGGCCTGGTAGCAAACGCGGTTGCCCATCTCGGCAGCATAGTATTTTGCCAAAGGCACGAGTACGCCGGCCAGCCGATCGAACTCGCGCAAACGGCGGCGCACCTCGGCGCCGCCCCCCTGCCCCTCGCTGCGACGCTGATACGCCTTGAGCAGATCCATCCAGCGCGCCGATTCGGCCAACAGGGCGCGGGTGGCCTCGATCTCGGCGCGCATGGAAAGGAGCATCCGGTACACGGCCGGGAACGTGTTGATCGGGCGGCCGAACTGCAAACGCTTTTCGGCATAAGCTCGCGCCTCACGATAGGCGGCCTCGGCGATGCCCAACGCCTGCGCGGCGACCGCCAGCCGCGCGCCATTCATCATGGCCATGGCGTAACGGATCAAGCCGTAGCGCCGCTGGCCGATCAAGTAAGCGGGCGTGTTGGTAAATTGCATCTCGCAGGTGGGTGAGGTATGGATGCCCAGCTTGTTTTCGATACGACGGATGCGCACCGACTCGTCCGCTTCCACTACGAACAGCGATAAGCCTCGGGCATCGGTGGTGCCCTCCTCAGAGCGGGCCAACACCAACAAGACCTGCCCGCAGCCGTTGGTGATAAACCGCTTCACGCCGTTGATGCGCCAGACCCCGGCTTCCTGATCGAAGGTGGCCCGCGTCTGTACGGCGCCCAGATCGGAACCGGCATCCGGCTCGGTGAGCGCCATAGCGCCGGTCACCTCGCCGCGGGCAAAACGGGGCAACAAGCGCGCCTTGAGCGCCTCGTCGCCGAACTCGGCTATGGTGGCGGCGATCTCTTGCAAACCGAACAGGTTCATCAGGCCGGCCTCGGCGCGCGAGACGATCTCGACCATCATCTGAAAGATCGATTCGGGCACGTTGAGCCCGCCGTACTCCCAGGGAATCATGGGGCCCATCACCTCGGCCTCGGTGAGCAACTCCAACGCTTCTTGGGTGGCGGCGGCGTAGGTCACGCGGCCTTCGTGAAAATGAGCCCCTTCCTCATCGGCCTCGGCAGCCCGAGGAGCGATATAAGTGCCGCAGATCTCCCCCAGGATGGTCAGTTGTAGCCGATAATTGTCTATGGCATCGGCGTAATGGCGCGGCGCGGCCGGGTATTTGGCGTGGTAGCGGTAGCCGTCTTCGAGAATCTCGACGCTTTCAGCCAGGTCCAGATGTTCCAGACGAAATAGCAGGTCGGGGTTATCGGTGAAAAAGTTTTCTGCCATTATGTTCTTTCCTCAGTTTTTCACTTGGCATTATCTCGATAAGCGCGGATCATGCGCGGCACCACCTCGTTCAAGTCACCCACGATCCGATAATGGGCGATTTGAAAGATCGGCGCGTTCGGGTCGTTGTTGATGGCGATAATTTTGCCGGATTGGTCCATACCGGCGCGATGTTGCACCGAGCCCGAAATGCCCACGGCGATGTACAGCCGAGGTCGCACCGTGACGCCCGTCTGCCCGACTTGGTGCTCGTGCGAGATAAACCCGGCGTCCACGGCGGCGCGCGATGCGCCCACTTCAGCCCCAAGCACATGGGCCAGCTCATAGATGAGCTTGAAATTCTCCCGGCTGCCCACGCCCATCCCACCGGCGACGATGATATCGGCGTGCTTGAGATCGCATTCGGGCGTGCGTATCTCGCGTTTGAGCACTTGGAGGGCCATATCGCCCTTTTGGAAGCGGGGCTCGATCCGTTCGACAGTGCCGGTGCGGGTGGGGTCCGGCTCATCGAGGCGCATCACCCCTTCGCGCACGGTGGCCATCTGCGGATGCATCTCCGGGTTGACGATGGTGGCAATCACGTTGCCGCCAAACGCGGGGCGAATCTGATAGAGCAAATCCTTGTACGTCCGCCCGCCCCGTTCAAAGTCGCCGATCTCCAACGAAGTGCAGTCGGCGGTCAGCCCGGCGCGCACGGCACTGGCGATGCGCGGCGCCAGGTCTCTCCCCACCGGCGTGGCGCCCAGCAAAAAGATATAGGGCCGGCGCTCGCGCACAAGATCGATGGCCACCCGAGCGTAGGGCAAGGTGCGATATTCGGCCAACTCGGGGCAATCGGCCAGCATAACATGATCCGCCCCGTGTTGAATGAGCCGTTCGGTCAAATGGGCGACCTCATGACCGCACAACAAGGCACATACACGACTGTTCAAAGCCGCCGACAGGTCTTTCGCCTTGGAGAGAAGCTCCAGGCTCACGGCAGCGACGCCGCCCATCTCCTGCTCGATAAACACCCATACATCCCGATGATTGGTCATTCGTCTACCATACCTTATCATGATCTTGATAGAACATACCGCCGAGCATCAACTCAAAGGATATAATCCTGGGCCAACTCTTGCAGGAGCTGGGCGATGCCCTCGTCATCCGGCGGAATCTCTTTGCTGCCCGTGGAGCCGAGCACAACATAGTTAATCTTGAGCACCTTGGTCGGCGAGCCGGCCAGGCCCAGCATAGATTCGTCCGCGCCGATGTCGGCGGCCGTCCACACCGGGATTTGGAGCCCCCGCTCGACCAGATAGGCCTCTAGGGCCTCCGGGCTGCCGAACTCGGGCCAGGCCTCCAGCAGGGCGCCATATTCGAGCGGCGTGGCGGCCAACTTGTACGCCATGGCCCGCCGCACCGAGGGTGGGCGCGGACGATTGGCCGTGTTGACCACGGTGAGCAGGCAAGGGAGGCTACACTTGACCTCCTCGCGCCCTAACGGCAACGCTCTGGCCACGACGATCTCGTCACCATCGAGCGAGAGGATCGTCTCGGCATAGGTGATCTGTGGAATGCCTAGCTTTTCCGCCACTTGGGGCCCGACCTGGGCCGTGTCGCCGTCGATCGCTTGGCGACCGCAAAAGATCAGGTCAAAGGCGCCGATCCGCTCTACCGCACACTTGAGCGCATAAGAGGTGGCCAGCGTGTCGGCACCAGCGAATTTGCGGTCGGAGAGGAGGATCACCTTATCGGCGCCACGGTAGAGGGCCTCGCGCAACACATCGGCTGCACGCGGCGGCCCCATGGTCAACACCGTCACCGTACCGCCATGTCGATCGCGTACCTGGAGCGCCATCTCTAACGCATTGAGGTCCTCAGGGTTAAAGATTGCCGGCAGAGCGGCGCGATTCACCGTGCCGTCTTCGTTCATCGCCTTACCGCGGATTTGGGTGGTGTCGGGCACCTGCTTAACAAGCACCACACAACGGTACGTCATCTATTCCTCCAAAAGTCGTTTGACATGTCTTTGCAAATAATCTACTCAGGCCACCCCAAAAGCGTGGCAATTGAAACCGCATCACTCTATACCAAGTCGCCCTACGGCGACCAACCTAGCCCATGAAGATGGCTATACAAAGGTTGCCACGGTTTCCAATCGCCCGATATCGGCCCACAAGCTTTAGGGGCCGGGGACGGAAACCCCATAGTGTAAACCCAAAGGTGCGCCCTGGGTTACGCTCATCTCCGTCGTTTGGCGAGGCCCTGAGTATAAAATAGTTCCGCGATTGCGCAACCTGCGTCGGGCAAGCGACGTAAAGTATGCGCCGTTGTGCGACAGCGGGCCCCTCTCGAATCGCCCTTGTGCGCGCGCGGCGAATGGTTTACTATTTACTCGCGTGTTGGGAAAATGAACAGGAGGACACCCATGGCATCTCTACTAGAGCGTGTGGGCACATTGATCTCGGCCAACTTGAATTACCTGGTGAGCAAAGCGCTCAAGGCCAATAGCATCGCCGTCCTTGACGAGTACATCCGCAAGGTGGAGGACAACTTGGAGGCGCTGGAGGATGCGGCCGCCACCGTAGGGGGAGAGGCCAAGAGCATCCGCCGCAAATACACCGAGTTGCAGGCCAAGGCCGAGGAACTGGATCGCAATATCGATATGTTGGTGCAAAAGGGCGATATGGATTTGGCCCGCTCTGCCCAGAGCAGCTACAACACGGTAACCCGCCTGGCCGAGACATACCGCCAACAAGCCGAGGGGCAAGAGGCCGAATTCCAGAAGCTGTTGGATGCCAAGCGCAAGCTGGAGACCAAGCTTCACCAAGTCAAACAGGAGCGGGCCGAGTTGCAGGCTATGCTAGACTTGGCCAAATCCAAAGAGCTGACCCATCGCGTCGTCGAAGGGGTGGCGGGCACGACGAGCGCCGAATCGGGGATCACCGAGATTCGCGACGCCATCCAGCAACGCCTGGACAAGGCCACGGCCCAAGGCGAGATCGATGCCTCAAGACTGGAGAATCAACTCGCCGAGGCGCTCGAACAAGACGAACTCGATCGCCAGTTGGCCGAGCGCAAGGCTCGCCTGGGGCTGCAATAAAAAGAATTCGTCGCCGGCGCCCCAAAAGGTGCCGGCCGTCTGAAGTTGCGGGTAGGTCACTGACTTTCTCGGCTCCGTGCCCTGCAACTTCGGAGGAGTAGCATGTCCAAGACACGCTTGGTCTTTTTTGCGCTCGTTGTCGTCGCCCTGATCGTCGTCGGCGTATCCTACGCCCTGCGGACGACCGATCGCTCTCCCTTGGCGCCCAGGCCTGACCCCTTGATGGTGCGGGTCGTCGTTGCCCTGCCAGTGGAGCCGTTTGTGCGCCAGGCCGCAGAGCAGTTCAACGCCGAGAAACACACCCTCGAGGGCCACCCCATCACGGTGGACATCGTGCCCATAGACGGCCTGGTGGCCCTGGGACGCTACGAACGCGGCGACATGGACCCATTGCCCACGGTGTGGATCCCCGATAGCCGCTACCTGGTGGAATTGGCCAACAACACCTTTAAAGAGCAACGGGGGCGCGATATCTTTTTAACCGGCGGCGAGTATCGCGCACGTCCCATCGCCACCTCCCTCTTCTGCTGGGGCATCTGGCAAAGCCGGGATGAGGTGCTCCGCGCCAAGTATGGCGGGGAGATCTCTTGGCAAGATATCCACGACGCGGCGACGGCCAAAGGGGGCTGGCCCGAATTGGGGGGCAAGGCCGAATGGGGCTATTTCAAGTTGGTGGTGCCCAACCCACGCAAAAACGTGGGCGGTTTGTTAGCCATGATAGCTGCAGCCGGCGAGTATTATCAAAAGACGCGCATCGACGTGGCCGATGTGACCAATCCTGAGTTTCAGGCATGGCTTAAAGAGCTTATGGGCGCGGTGACGGACTTTTCCAGCCTCAGCTCTTATTCGGTGGAGAACCTGGCCCTCTTTGGCTACTCGATGGGCGACGGCGGCCAGCTCCTCGAAAGCGACCTGTTGGTTAACATGGCCGGCATCCAGACGCGCTGGGTGGAGCCTATGGTCATTCGCTACCCCCAGTACATCACTTGGTTCGATTTTCCGTATACCATTTGGATGGGGGACGAGACGACGGCCCTGGAAAAGAACGCAGCGCTCGAGTTCGAGCGATACCTGCTTACCCCCGCAATTCAGCAAATAGCTATCCGCTTGGGCCTGCGCCCGGCCAACCCTCAGGTGCCCATCACGGGACCCGATAGCCCTTTTGTCCATTGGCAGGATCACGGGGTGACTGTCGTTGTGCAACGTTCCACGCGCATGCATCCGCCGGATCGAGATGTGTTGCTGGCCCTGCTGCGTTGGTTTGATTTGAACGTGTACGAACGCTGACGTGGGAGGCGAACGTGTCCAGACGCAGGAGTGCCGGCGCCCGATCAGGAAGAGGCCTCGCGATTTTCACCAGCCTGGTGCTGGTGGCGATGGTATTGTGCAGCCTCCTCGCCGCGATCGCCACCCGCTATCGCCCAGGCCACGACAATCGCGAGGTCAGGTTGCGGATAGCCTACTCCCCTGAGAAGGAGGAACTTTTTACCCAACTTGCCACCTCGTTTAACGGCGAGAAAAAGACGCTCGCCAATGGCAAGCGCGTGACCCTTTCCCTGGCCAAGCTTACCCCTGAGGAGATGGTCGAGGCGGCCGGCCAGAACCTCTACCAAGCTATCCATCCCGATTCCTCGGTCTGGCTGGCCCAGATCGACCGGCTCCGGCGAGAGGAGGGCGAGACGGCTCCGGGCGATACGGGCCTGGTGGGCGAGACGGTGCGCTATATGGTCAGCCCGGTCGTTATTGCCATGTGGAAGGACGTGGCGTTCTCGCTAGGTTACCCGGAAAAGGCCCTAGGCTGGCAAGATCTGCTGCACACGGCGCTGATAAACCCTCAGTTCAAATGGAGCCATCCTTCGACGAACAGCGCCAGTGGCCTATTGGCTACGCTGGCCGCCTTTTACGCCGGCGCGAACGTCACGCGCGGGCTAACCGCCGAAATGGCCACGGCCCAACGCACTCTAGACTATGTGGGCACACTGGAAAAGACGGTCAAGCATTACGGCGAGGGCGAGTTGGCCGTCATGCAACAAATCGAAGAACAAGGGCGTGGTTTTCTGGATGCTTTCGTGGTGCAGGAGCAGTTGGTCATCCGGCATAACCTACGGCATGGCGCCGACTTGGTGGCCATCTACCCCTTCGAGGGTACCCTTTGGGAGGATCATCCCCTCGTCCTGATCGAGCACACACAGCGCAGCGACGAAGAGCGCCAGGCCTTTGCCCTGCTCAAAGCGTTCCTGCTTTCGCCCGAGGTGCAGAGGACGGTGCTCCGCCAGGGTTACCGGCCCACCGATCTTTCTATCCCCTTGGACGGCCCCGACTCGCCCCTCAAACCCGAGAACGGCGTCGACCCCGCTCAACCTTATACCACCTTGCAAATCCCCAGCCCCTCGGTCATCGAAGTGGTCAAGGATGTATGGTGGTACACCAAACGGCATACCAACATCTATTTAGTGGTCGACACATCGGGCAGCATGGACGGGAGCAAACTGGCAGACGCCCAAGAGGCGTTGAAGCTTTTTATCGCCCAGATCCAGGGCGATCAAGAGAGCGTAGGCTTGATCACCTTCGCCAGCGGCGTTCATGAGCGAGTGCCACTGACCAAGCTCGGCGAGGGGCGCGAACGACTTTTGCGCGAGATCGACGACCTGGAGGCCGGCGGGCAAACGGCTATGCTCGACGGCGTGAGCTTGGCCCTCAAGCGGCTGCGAGAGCTCGACGATCGCGAACGTATCAACGCCATCGTGGTGATGAGCGATGGTAAAGAGAATCGCTCGAGCACTACACTTCGGGCATTGGTACAAGAGTTACGACGCTCCGCCGTCACGGCACAAGGGGATTACGTCCCCGTGGTGGTGTTCTGCATTGCCTATGGGCGCGATGCGGATTACCAGATGCTTACGGCAATCTCCGAAGCCTCCGGCGGCTTTACCCGTCGTGGCGAGTTAGGGACGATCCAGGACCTCTATAAATCCTTGTCCACC
>JACIWY010000136.1 GCA_014360745.1 Chloroflexota bacterium | reverse complement strand
CTGTGGGATTCAGGGGGGAGTTATATCGAGATGATGCCTAACCTGGGGGGCAGCTATCTCGACCAGGGCGGCCGGTCGCACGCGGTGCGCGGGTACATGCGCGCCTGGGATTATCCCCTCGATAACTCGTGGGGCCCGGACCATCAAGTCGAGTTCTATATCGATTTCCCCGACACGCCCGATCGGGGCGATGACCAGCGCTTTCAGGGCTTTTTGTTCACCCATACACGAGACGCCCTGGCCGGCGTGACCTGGTGGCATGGGACGCCGTTTGGTTTTTACGCGCGGAGTGACGGTGCGCTGGCCAGCGGCGCGCCCGGCCCGAACGGCGAGGGGCTGCAGGCGGTGGAAAAGGCCGATTTTATCGGCACCTATGCGATGAACCACGATGGCTGGCGGGGCACGCTTGCGTTGTGGGCCGGTCACGAGGATTACATCGAGCAACTGCCCAACATTCTCGGCAGCTACACCGGTGGTGACGGGCATGCGCACAGCGTGCGCGGCTATGTGCGCTCGCCGGGGTATCCGCTGCCGGCGGAATGGGGGCCTGATCATCAGATCGAGTTCTATATCGATTTCGGGGATACGCCGGATCGGAACGATGACCAGAAATTCGTCGGGTACCTATTCACCCAGACGGAGGACGCCCTGGCCGGCACGACCTGGTGGCATGGGACGCCGTTCGGCTTTTATGCCCTCAAGCAGGCGGAGCCGAGCGCGGGGGCGTTTCTGCCGTTTATTTGCAAACGCTAGCGCGGCCAAACACCTACATCGGGAGAGAACACATCATGCAACTCGGACTAGGAGCCATTCACGTTGCGGCAAACGCACTCCAAGAGATAGACGAAAGGCTCACCTTTGCCAGGCAGTTGGGCGTGGAGAACATTATCATCCACACCCCAGAGCTCCCCGGCGATGGCTATTGGGAGTTCAGGCCCCTGCTCATGATGCGCACTTATGTCGAAGCGGCGGGCCTCAAGCTCTATGCCATCGAGAACATGCCGCGAAACTTTTACGACAAGGTTCGGCTTGGGCTGCCCGGCCGCGATGAGCAACTGGAGAACGTGCGCAAGACCATACGCAATATGGGGCGTGCGGGCATTCACTGCCTTGGCTATGATTTCAACCTGGTCGGCGTCTGGCGCACCGGCCGCGCCCCGACGGCCACCAGCCGCGGTCGTGCCGCCGTAACCAGCTATGATCACGAGCTGGCCAAGAACGCGCCCCTTTTTGAGCTGGGCCGCTTTGACGACGAGACGATGTGGAAGAACTATGAATATTTCCTTAAAGCGGTGATCCCAGTGGCCGAGGAGGAGGGGGTGCGCCTGGCGTTACATCCCGACGATCCACCCGTGCCTGAAATCGCCGGCACGGCGCGCATTTTTCGCAGCACCGAGGCCTACAAGCGGGTGATCGAGATCGTCGATAGCCCCAGCAACGCCCTGGAGTTCTGCCAGGGGACGGTGGCGGAATGGTGCAAGACGCCGGAAGAGGTGTACGAGGCCATCCGCTACTTTGCCTCGCGAGACAAGATCGCCTACGTCCATTTTCGCAACGTGCGCGGCGTCGTGCCCCGGTTTGAGGAGACCTTTATCGACGACGGCAAAGTAGACATGTTAAAGGCGATGCGCGCCTACAAGGAGAGCGGTTTCAAGGGCGTGTTCATCGCCGATCATACGCCGGGCATCGTGGGCGACACCCCATGGGGGCATCGCGGTCGCGCGTATGCCATCGGCTATATGAAGGCGCTGCTCAAGTGCGTGAACGGATAGAGACGGCCGGCACGTCGGCGGGCTGCTTCTCGGCAGAAACAGCCCGCCGGCGTCCTCCCTTTTTCAGGATTCGCCAGCCGGTTCGGCCTGGGTCTCGCGCATCTCGCGCACGGCCTGCTTCCCCTTTTCCACCACCGTCAGCAGCCCGCCGAAGAGGCGGTACTCGTCCATGCGGCAGGAGTTGACCAAGGTGCCGTTCCAGAAGGTCATGTCGGGGCAGCTGTCACACATGTCGGCCCGGCCATCGGGCTGGACGTCCGGCGCCTGAATGATACCCATGGTTTGCAGGCGGATGGGCGAAAAGAGATGCATGGGGTGGCGCAGCACGTCGCGCAGCCAGCGGCCGGCTGCGGCGCGGATCGCCGGATCGATCAAGCTCAGGGCAAAGACCTTAGCCCCGATGCGCGATTGTGACAGGTAGGCCAGGTAGGTGCCACGGAAAAAGTGATGGACGACCTGGGCCAGCTCCATGGCGCGTGGCCCCACCGAACCATAGATGCCATGCTCATTGCCGATGAGAGCGCCGGCGATCCATTTGAACGAGTCGTGGCGAAGCGTGCCGCCCAAGTACCCGGCCGGCCAATAGGACGGCTCGGTTTGGTAAATGGCCTGCACCACCTCGGGGCCGGTGACAAAGGCTTCGTCAAAGTGCTCGGTGCTATAAGAGAGTTGGCTCAGGTCGACCACATGGCTGCCTGCATCCAGCCCGACCGTGTCTTCGGTGGTAGCCGTGCGGTAGGTGATAAAGACAAGCCCATGCACCCGGTCGATATGCTGGCGGCCCCAACGGACGACGTCGCCGATCTCGTGATAGGTCGAAGGGTATACGGTGGAGTTGAAAACGGTATAGAGGCCGCCGACCTCGGCGATCATATCGGCGTAGTGCTGGCGAAGTTCGTTGTGCTCGGCTTCGGAGCGCCCCTGCCAGCCTGGGCGGTTCTGATGGCTGTCAATGTGAATGGTAAAGCCGGCCAACCCCGCCCGCTTGAGCTCGCGCAGAGTATCGGGGGTCAGGGCGATGGCGTTGGTGAGCAGGATGGGCTTGATCCCCTGTTGGCGGATAAAAGCCACGATCTCTATGATCTGTGGGTGGAGCAACGGCTCGCCGCCGGCGATGGACATATTGTCCGGGTTGCGCCAGCGCTTCAAAAAGAGCACCTCCTCGCGGATCTCTTCCAGCGTCTTGTGTTTGCTGAGCGTCTGCCGATAGCAGCCTTCGCAATGCAGGTTGCAGATGTCGGTGATCTCCAGCCAGCCGATGGGGTTGTCGTTCATCGACCAGGGGAAGCGGTAAAGCGCGCGTTTGTCCAGAGCCTTGGTCTCGGCCATATTTCCCTCCAGCGGCGGGGCAGCCCCGTCTGCAATAAGTTACGCACAGGGGTATTCTGACCAGGATGAGCGGCCTCGTCAAGTCGGGGCGCTTTCAACCGGGGCGCGGCGCTCTGCCCCGCTTGGTCGGCGGGCGGGGGACGCTCGCGCCCCATCTTGAAGACTCGAGGGGCAATTTCAGAGTGGGTATTGCCTTTGTTCCCCTTGACGGGCAAACTGTTCTTGTGCATGATATAGAAGCAGATGGGCTTCCCGCCGGGTAGCCTGCCTCGATGGGGCTACGGGTTCGCCAATCGTCTGAGGGAGTGGGTCCATGTCGCCTGAGCGAAGGAGGCTTGGGCGCAGCTTGGTATCGTACAAGGAGGTATGCTATGTGGATCCTGCGACTCAACATGACCGATCGTTCCTATCGTCTGGAGGAGGTGCCCCCAGCGTATCGGCTATTGGGCGGGCGCGGCCTCACCTCGACCATCGTTCACGACGAGGTGCCCCCCCTGGCTCATCCGCTGGGCCCCAACAACAAGTTGATCTTTGCCCCCGGCCTGTTGACCGGCACAATCGCTCCCACCTCCGCACGCCTCTCGGTGGGCGCCAAATCGCCCCTCACCGGCACCATCAAGGAATCGAACGTCGGCTCCGTTTGGGCGGCAGACCTGGCGCGCTTGGGCATCCAAGCGCTTGTGGTGGAGGGCCAGCCCAAGGAGAAGGGCAAGTTCTGGACGGCGCTGATCTCCTGGAATGAATCGGCCAAGCAGCCCAAGGTTTCCTTCAGCCCTGCCGACGAGTATGTGGGCAAGAGCCTCTATGACGTCTTTCCCCAGGTGCACGAAGCGCTCGGCAAGGTCCATTTAGCGAGCGTCGGCGTCGCTGGCGAGCTGGGCTATGGCAACTCGGGCGTGGCCTTTGACGACCTGCATGACAAACCGACCCGTTACGCCGGCCGGGGTGGCATGGGCGCCGTCATGGGCAGCAAGGGGCTCAAGTTTATCGCCCTCGACACTGCCGGCGCGCCACGGCGTGAACCGGCCAATAAGGAGCTGTTCGATCAGGGGCGCAAGAAGCTGGCCGATGCCCTGGGCGAGCATGCCATCACCAAGCCCAAGGGCGGCCTGAACACCTATGGCACGGCCGTGTTGATCAACATCATGAACGAGGCCGGCGGCCTGCCCACGCGCAACTTTTCCAGCGGGCGTTTCGAAGGCGCGGCCAAGATCGCCGGCGAGGCGATCTTTGAGGGCAACAAGATCCGCACCAAGAAGGAGCTGTACAACCACGCTTGTAGCCCCGGCTGCATCATCCAGTGCTCCAACACTTGGTACGCCGAGGATGGCTCTGAAATCGCCTCCTGCGTCGAATACGAGTCGGACTGGGCACTGGGGGCCAACTGCGGCATCGACAGCCTCGACGACATCGCCGAGCTGGTGCGCCTCTGCAACGCCTACGGTCTGGATACCATCGAGACGGGCACGACCCTCGCCGTGGCCATGGAGGGCGGGGTGGCCGCCTTTGGCGATGGCAAGCGGGCCATCGAGCTGGTGCATGAGATGGGCAAAGGGACGCCGCTGGGCCGCCTTCTGGGCGGCGGCACCGCGCTGGCCGCCAAGGCGTTGGGCGTGGTGCGCGCGCCGGTGGTCAAGGGCCAGAGCATGCCCGCCTATGAGCCGCGAGCGGTCAAAGGGATCGGCATCACCTATGCCACGACGACCATGGGCGCCGACCACACGGCGGGCTATACCATCGCCCCTGAGATCCTCAGCGTCGGCGGATCGGCCGATCCTCTCGATCCTTCGGGTAAAGCCGACCTGAGCCGCGCCTTCCAGGCAACGACGGCCTTTATCGACTCGACGGGACATTGCCTGTTCATCGCCTTTGCCATCCTGGACATCGCCAGCGGCTTCCAGGGGGTGATGGATGAGGTCAACGCGATGTTGGGCACAAGCTACACCGTGGATGATGCGGCCAAGCTCGGCGCCGAGATCCTGCGCAAGGAGCGCGCCTTTAATGAGGCGGCCGGCTTTGGCCCGGCGCACGACCGCGTGCCCGAGTTCATGAAATATGAGCCGCTTCCGCCGCACAACCAGGTCTTTGATGTGCCCGACGAGGCGTTGGACGCGGTGTACGGCAAGCTGTAAACGGCAAAAGGTGGCGACGGCGCCTCATAAACGATGGGCGCCGATTCGCCTCCGCATGGATGGGGCGGCGAGGTGATCGTTACCGTCAAACTCTATGCCAACTTGCCCTCTCGCCTGAGCGATGGGCATCGCCCACCGCTCAGGCCGGGAGAAGCGTTAAAGCTGGAAGTGCCGGAGGGCGCCACGGTTGGGGCCCTGTTGGCGCAGCTTGGCCTGCCGCGCGAGGAGGTCAAGGTGACCTTTGTGAACGGCCGTGCCGTGCAGGAGAACCACCCCCTGCGGCATGGCGATGAGGTGGGCGTCTTTCCGCCCATAGGAGGAGGCTGAGTGGGCTCGATGCACATCGATGTATGGCTGTACGGCCCGCTGGCGCGCTACGGCGGCTGTGAAGATCGGGATTCCTACGCCAACCCCCAAGTGCATTTGCCCTCGGGCAGCCGCCTACGCGACCTGTTGGCGCATCTGGGCCTGCCCACCGAGGAGCGCGGTATCACTTTTATCAACGGCCAGCTCAGCGCCATGCCGGGCTTGCAGCCCGACCTGGATCATGAGCTGTGCGATGGCGACCGCGTGGCCTTCTTTCATCTGAAGAGCATGTGGCCCTTCCAGTACCGTCACGGCTCGGCGGTGTTGCCGGAATTGCAACGCGAATTCGATCGACAGGGCCGGACGTTTCATCAACAGGCCGGCAGCGCCCCAAAGGAATAATCCTCCGTGCGGGTTGAAGGAGGGCCTGGCTTTTAAAGGCCAGGCCCTCGAAAGACTATTCCGTGGGTAGTTCCCCGATGACCTCGAAGGTGTCGATGATGCGTTTCAGGGCTTCTTCATCGGCTTCGCTCACCAGGCCCACCGTGAGGACGATAATAAAGTCGCGCTCCTCTGGCATGGCGGCCAGCACGATCAGCGTCGAATTGGCCTCCCCGCAGCCCTTGTAGACATCATACTGCCCCGTGTACAGGCCATCGTCATAGTCGGTGAAGCGCTGGCGGCTCTCGCACTCGTCGCTATAGTCGATTTGATCGAGTATTCCAGCTTCGTCGAATTCCTGGGCTAATATGGCAGATGCGCCAAGTAGCATCCCCGGCTCGGCCCAGGATTGCCTAAAGCGCTCGATATCTCGCGCGGCCGCGATTCCGACGCCCACCACTTTGCCCTCGATCTTCCAAGAGCCGCCACCGACATCCGTCCACTCGTTCGGGATATCGACCGTTAGGGCGCCGGTGTCGTCGGTGACGGTGCGGTAGCCGGAATAACGCGGGGCGCCCTGGCGACCCTCCTCACCCTGGGCGGCCTCCTCGACTTGGCGTTCAAACGCCGTCTTGACCGTTAACTCGCGACCGTTGAGTTGCCCCTCGAGGATCTCTTGGGTGGCAAAGCGCAATACTTCGATGCTCAACGTGTCCCCTGGTTCATGGCTACGCAGGATGTCGCAATAATCCGCCATGGAGCCATCGATGGCCAGGATGAGGCCCTCCATACGCAGGATAATGTCCCCCGCCTTGACGCCGGCCCTGTCGGCAGCCGATCCCGACACCACCGAGGCGACCCAAATGCCCGACAGCCCTTGGCCGTTGTTTACGGCCTGGCCGTTGACGCCGATAGAGTTGACGTCGTTGCCCTGGCGCAGTTGTTCGATGATGGGCAGCGCCTCGTCGCGCGAGATGGCAAAATGCTGGTTGGTATCGGCGCGGTTGGCGTAAGAAATACCCACCACCTTGCCCTCTTTGGTCACGAGCGGCCCGCCCGAGTTGCCGGGATTGGTGGGGGCGGTGTGTTCGAGAGAGTGGTCGATAGAGGCCCAATCCGTCTCGCCCATGGCACGCTCTTTGGAGACGATCCCTTGCAACAGGGTAAATTCGGGGTCACCCAAGGGAAAGCCGGCGGCGTAAACTTCCAGCCCGACGGGGATGGGGCCTTGGTACCACTCGAGATAAGGGTACCCCTCGCCGTCGATGTCGATGACGGCGAGATCGGAGCATTCAGAGACGCCCAAGACCTTGGCGTTGCGCGCTTCCGACGCACCACCTACCCAGACCTTGAGGAACGCGGCCCCTGCGGCCACATGGTTGTTGGTGATGGCGATGCCGGAAGGATCGATAATAAAGCCCGATCCACGGCCGGCTACGTTCAACAACTGTCCGAGCTGCGGGTGGACAAAGCTGCCCTGCGCTTCGATCTGCACCACGGCGCTTTTGACCTCGGACAAGGAGGATACGGCGCCGGGGCGCGAGGCGGGGGTGAGAGGTGCCGCGATGGCAAAGGCATACGTTCCCGCCGCGGCGCCGTTCAGGGACAGCTCGGCCCGATATTCTGTGCCGGTGGGGAAGGGTTGGTCGGGGGTGAGGGTAAAGCCCACATAGACGCTTTGCGCTTGTGGCGAGATCGGGTGCGCCTGGGCCCATTCGGCCAGATCCATCTGTACCGAGGTGATCTCTTGCTGCTTATAAAAGTAGCGCGCTCCCACAGTGCCCTGTTGGGGCGCCCCCTTGAGCTCGACGGATAGATAGATCGGGCCTTGGGGTGGGAATTCGTTTATGGGATCGATGGGCTCCATATTGGGGCCAAGCGCCCTGGCGAAGGTAACCCCCAGGATCTCCAAAGCTACCGGGGCGCCGGCGATAACGGCGAATGGATAGATGCCCGTCGGTTGGCCGTCGATCAGCACCTCGGCGCGATATTCGTCGCCGGGCGGAAAGGGGCGCTCATGGGTCAGCGTAGAGCCCACGAAGGTGTTCCCCCCGATTAGGAAGAGGGTGCCCTTCTCCTTATGCATTTGAGCCAGGTCGAGGCTGACGGTGGTGATCTCTTGATCTTGGTACAGATAACGAATGGTGATGACGCCTTTTCGCGGGTTGCCCTTGAGCTTGACGGAAAAATAGACCGTGTCCTCCGGTGCGAACTCGGTGGTGGAGTTCAAGGGCTCCATCTGCTCGCTCAGGCCTTTGGCAAAGCGGGCCTCGAGCACCTCCGGCGGTGGGGATGTTGGCCGAAGCAGGCAACCGGACAAGAGAGACAGGGCGACCAAACAGAGCACAAGCGGGCGAGACGCTTTCATAGTCGACTCCTTTTGGCAACTCGTGCGGCTTCACATTGCGGCCAGAACGGCCAGGTCTCGCCGTGCCGATGTTCAGCGATCTTGGCAACGTGTGATGGGAAGATGGAGCCGTGATTGTCGGGCGTTGCCCTCTGGCGTAAGGACGCCCTGCGTGCCAAAAGGCCTGGCTAATAAGAATTATACATCATCTGGCGCGGTTCGGACAGCGAGCAAAAGGAGAAAGCCCTTGCGCTTTTGACAGTTC
>JACIWY010000135.1 GCA_014360745.1 Chloroflexota bacterium | reverse complement strand
ACGCCAGTAGGCCAGGATCGATTATGTTCAACCGCCCCCTCTGCGTAATAACACAAAAAATGCCCCCCGTCAATCCCCCGTCCCGTTCACAAAAGTGAACACTGCTTCACAATGGTGAACACCACCCCCTTGACACCGGAACATATGTTCTGCTATACTATTCCCGTCCGCTCCCAACCCATAATCGGCAACCGCCATCCTTCATCCGTCGGAGGCCCCATGACCGCCAAACGCACCGCCTGCTCCACCACCGCCGCCCGTGCAGCCGCCAATCGCGCCAACGCCCGGCGTTCCACCGGCCCGCGCACCGAGGAGGGCAAGCGCCGCTCCGCCGCCAACGCCGTCAGACACGGCATCCTCACCCATCCCTTCACCCTCTGGCAGGATGAGCCCGGCCGCACCGCCTTCCAAAAGCTCTACGCCGCCCTGATCGAGGAGTTAAAGCCCGTCGGCGTTATGGAGAGCCTGCTCGTCGAGCGCATCGCCATCGCCTACTGGCGCATGCGCCGCCTGGCCCGCGCCGAATCGCTGGCCCTCGCCGCCCTGCACAGCCGCTACCGCCGGCCCAACGACATCGCCCACGCCCTGCCCGAAGACGCCGACCTGGATCGCTTCGCCCGCTATCACGTGGCCCTAGAACGACAGCTCGAACGCGCCACCCGCGAATTGGCCCGCCTCCAGGCCGCCCGCCATCACCAGGAGAGCGGCGCTTGCCCGAATGCGGTTCACCTCTCCCTCTCCGATGACGACTGCGAGACCCTGGAGAACGCCCATCTCCTCGGCGAGGAGGACGTCGATGGCCTCAACGCTGTGCTCGCCGCGGCCTACACCCTCCTCGAAGAGGAAGATCGTCGCCTGGCCGAAGAAACCAGAGCCGAGGCGGCCAAGCTCCGTCAGCAATGGACGAACGAAAATTTGCGAAACGAACCCAACTATAGCAATACGCTTCCCGATCCCTAGGCGCCTCACCCCTTCTCGGCTGCGATGATGGCCTCTATCCGGCACCTTGAGAGCCTCGCGAGGTCAGCAGTGGAAACCGCTGCTATCCCCCTCGCCGGTTCGCCCTGCGGCGACCGCTCCTCCCGCTTCATCCTTTTGGGGGGCTAACCCTTTTGCCGCTTCGCCCGCCCCGCGCTACAATATCCTCAACCATCCCATCCCCCGCCGGAGCACGCCATGATATCGGCAGATCTCTTGCTTAGCGCTCTACCCCAAGCCCAGCCCTTTCGCTGGCGGCCCCAGTCTGTCCGCGCCGTCGTCTGTGACTCGCGCCAGGTGCAGCCCGGCGACCTATTCGTCGCCATCCCCGGCGTGAACGTCGACGGCCATCGTTTTGTGCCCGACGCGCTGCGCGCTGGCGCCGTGGCCGTCGTCGTCGAGCGGATGCTGCCCGAGCTGGAGGGCATGCCCACGATCCTCGTGCCTAACGCGCGCGAGGCCTTCGCCTACCTGCACGCCGCCCTACGGGGCTTTCCGGCACATAAGTTGCGCGTCATCGGCGTCACTGGCACCGACGGCAAAACGACGACGACGCGCCTGATCGCTAGTATCCTGCGCGCGGCGGGCCACTTGGTGGGCACGGTGGATTCGGTGGCGGCAACGATCGGCGACGAGGAGCGCGATACCGGCTTTCATACCACCACCCCCGACGCCCCGGAGGTGCAGGCCTATCTGGCCGAGATGGTGGCTCGCGGCGCCGAGTACGCCGTGCTCGAATCGACCTCCCATGGCTTGGCCCAGCATCGCGTGGCCGCCTGCGAGTACGACGTGGCTGTAGTGACCAACATCACCCACGAACACCTGGACTATCACGGCACCTACGAGGCCTATCGTGCCGCCAAGGGGATGCTCTTCCAGGCGCTGAGCCGCTCCCTGCGCAAGCCGGGCATGCCCAAGGTCGCCGTGCTCAACGCCGATGACGCTTCGTACGAGTATCTGCGCCAGTTCCCCGCCGATCGCCAGATCACTTATGGGCTTGAGGCCGACGCGGAGGTCACAGCTCGAGACATCGTGACCTCGCCCTCGGCGCTTGTCTTCCGCGTGTGTGGGCCTCAAGGCGAAATGGCCATTCACTCGCCGTTGGTGGGGCGCTACAACGCACACAACATCCTTGCCGCCATGAGCGTCGGGCTGGCGTTGGGGCTGCCGCCGGAGGCAATGCGCGAGGGAGTGGCCGCAATGCGCGGCGTCGAGGGGCGCATGGAGCGCATCGACCTAGGGCAGCCCTTTACCGTGATCGTCGATTTCGCCCACACGCCCAATGCCCTGGAAAAGGCGCTGCTCACCGCGCGCGAGCTGGCCGGCGAGCACAAGGTGACGGTGGTGTTCGGCTGCGCCGGGTTGCGCGACCGGGCCAAACGCCCCTGGATGGGCGAGATCGCCGGGCGCCTGGCCGACCGGACGATCATCACCGCCGAAGACCCGCGCACCGAATCGCTGGAAGCGATCATGGCCGAGATCGCCGCGGGCTGTGAGAAGGCCGGCGCGCGCGAGGGGGAGCGCTACTGGCGCGTCGGTGACCGCGCCGAGGCCATTGCCCTGGCCGTGCAGATGGCCCGCCCCGGCGATGTCGTCGTGTCCACGGGCAAGGGCCACGAGCGGTCGCTTTGCTTTGGCACCACCGAGTATCCCTGGAGCGACCAAGAGGCCGCCCGCGAGGCGCTGCGGCGCCTGGGATACGGTTCCTGAGGGTTAGCTCTTGCTGCGTCCCTTGACGATCAGCTTGTCTTGGGCCAGTTGCACCTCATCTACCGTGGCGTTCTCAATGTGGATGGGGATGCCGTTCGGCTTGGCATACTGATCCAGTGCAGCGCTGATCAGCCCCTGGGCGATGATGCGGGTTAACCCTTTGACCGACTCGTCCAGATTGACCTGGGTGACCTCCAAGTAGACGGTGCCGTCGATCACCTTGGGCTTGCCGTGGAGCTCGGCGCCTAGGTTCAGCCCCGCGTCCGGCTGCACGGCGTGCAGCGTGACGATGACCTCCTGCGGGGTGATCTGCACGGCGGCATCGCTGATGCGTACGCCCTGCATCTCGAACGATCCCCCGTTCACATAGCCGTTCAATTGTTCCTCGGTGAGCTCAATGGTGAATTCTTGGGGAACCGCTGCCGGCAAGGTCGGCGCTTTTTGCGCGGCCGGTTGCGATGTGGGCGTGGCCGTCGGCAAAGGCGTAGGGGAAGGGGTTGGCGAGGGTGTGGCCGTCGGCGCGAGCGTGGGCGTGGCCGTATCGGTGGCGCGCTGGAGAACTTGCTCAGCCACCTCGGCGCTCTTTTTCACCGCATCTGCAACGCGCCGACAACCGATCGCCCCCGCCAGGATCAGCACCAGCACCAAGACCATCAGCGCCCTATAAAAACCGGACCTTACGTTCATGATTTTCTCTCCCTCTCACAAGAGCCAAGATCTATTTCCTGGCATCTTGGTGTGCAACCTGTACTTTGGCCTCGCGGCCGATCAAGCTGTTGGCCAGTAGCAGGTCGGCGACCTGGCAACCGGCATCTAGGATGGAATCGCGCGCCACGACCCGCTTCAGGCGCGCGCCAGGGCCCACGGTGACATAGGGGCCGATGACCGAATCGACGATCTGGGCGCCATCGGCAATGTATACCGGTGGTATAAGGACGCTATTTGTTACACCAAGTTCCCGAGTAAAGCCATGATCGAGCAGATAGCGGTGGGTCTGCAAGAGCGTCTCCGGCGTGCCGCAATCCTCCCACACCGCAACCCGACGGGCAATGGCCCGCGCGCCGCGATCGATCATGAGCTGCAACGCATCGGCCAGATAATACTCCCCCTTGGTGCGCATGTCCTGGGCCAGGAGGTGTTCGATGGCCGCTATCAACGCCTCCCCTTGGCGGATGTAATAGATGCCGACCACCGCCTGGCGATGTTCCATCGTCTCAGGTTTTTCGCGAATCCGTACAACCTGCCCTCCCTCTTCTATAGCAACACCGAAGCGGCGCGGGTCTTGTACCTCCTTGGTAAAGAGGACGATGTCGGCATCCTCTTCGTCCAGGCCGCTCAGATCAGCCTCAAAAAGCGTGTCGGCGAATACGATGAGGCAAGGTCCGTGCATCAAGTGTTTGGCCAGATAGAGCGCATGGGCCTGCCCCTTAAGCTCCCTTTGTTCCACAAAATGGGCCTCGATCGTGTAATGACTACGGATATGCGCTCGAATCTGTTCGCCCAGATACCCGACGATCAGGATCCACTCCTCGATGGGGACGGCGGCCAGGCGATCCAACACATGGTCGAGGACGGTCTGGCCGGCCAGGTACAGTAAGGGCTTGGGTCGTGACCAGGTAAGAGGGCGCATGCGCGTGCCCAAGCCGGCCAGAGGAAGTATGCCCTGCATGAGCTCTAAAGCGGGGGCTTGCGGCAATGCCACTCGGTGGCCCGCTCATATGCGTACGCCACGCGCAAGACGGTCGGCTCTTGGAAAGGCCCGCCCAACACCTGGATCCCGATGGGCAACCCTTCCGCATGTCTACCCCAAGCCTCATCTCCTTCGTGTCGATCAGGGCTTGGGGCAAACCCGCAGGGCACCGAGATACCACAGTAACCCGCCAGGTTCAGGCTCAAGGTAAAAATATCCCCCAAATACATCTGCAAGGGGTCGTCCACTTTGGAGCCGATGGGAAAAGCCGTCGTCGGCGTCGTGGGGGCAAGAATGGCGTCGCACTGAGCCAGGGCCTGGTCAAAATCGCGTTTGATCAAGGTGCGCACTTTTTGCGCCTTGAGGTAATAAGCGTCGTAGTAGCCTGCAGAGAGGGCATACGTGCCCAGCATAATGCGCCGTTTAACCTCGGCCCCGAACCCTTGTTCCCGCGTTTTGGCGGAGGCGTCAAAGATATCCTCGGCATCGGTGACAGAGAAGCCGTACTTGACGCCATCGTAACGCGCCAGGTTTGCCGAGGCCTCTGCCGGGGCAATGAGATAATACACCGGCAGGGCGTATTCGGTGTGGGGCAGAGAGATCTCGACGATCTCGGCGCCCAACCTGCGGCAGACGGCGATCGCCTCCCGGACGGCGTCTGCCACTTCGGGTTGCATTCCCTCTACAAAATACTCGCGCGGCACTCCTAGGCGCATGCCGTCCAGGCGGGGCCGGAGCGCCTCTTGATAGTCGGGCACCGGCCGGTTCACGGAGGTGGAATCTCGCGGATCGTACCCGGCAATGGCTTGGAGCAGGAGGGCGCAATCGGTGACATCTTGGGCCAGGGGGCCCGCCTGATCGAGAGAGGAGGCAAAGGCCACCAATCCATAACGAGAAACGCGGCCGTAGGTGGGCTTGAGGCCGACCACGCCGCAAAAGGCGGCGGGTTGGCGGATGCTGCCTCCGGTGTCGGTGCCCAGCGCGCCGAGGCATTCCCCGGCGGCTACGGCGGCGGCGCTTCCCCCGCTCGAGCCACCGGGCACCATGGCCAGGTTCCATGGATTGTGTGTGACAAAATACCCCGAATTCTCGGTGGAGGAGCCCATGGCGAATTCGTCGGTATTGGTTTTGCCCAAAATCACGGCGCCCATTTGTTTGAGTCGTGCTACGACGGTGGCGTCATAGGGGGGCACAAAACCCTGCAAGATGCGCGAGCCGCAGGTGGTTTCCAAACCTTTGGTGCAAAGGACGTCTTTGATCGCCAAAGGGATGCCCAACATGGGGGTATCCTCCCCTTTTGCTCGCCGCCGATCGGCCTCTCGGGCTTGGCGAAGCGCGCCCTCGGCGTCGACCCGCAGAAACGCCCGCACCTGGCCATCGATGGTCTCGATGCGGTGCAATGCGGCCTCGGTGAGCTGTTCGGAGGAGACGCTCCCTCGGCGCAGATGCTCTAGAGCCTCGTGTATAGTGAGTGGGTAAAGGTCCAATTTGCCCCTCTAACTTTCCAAAATCCGCTTGACTTGGAAAAAGCCATCCTTTTGCCTGGGTGCATTGGCGAGAGCTTGTTCCCGGCTTAGCGATGGGCACACCACGTCGGGCCGGGTCACATTCTGCATATCCACGGCGTAAGCAGTAGGGGGAACATCTTTGGTATCGAGCCGGTTTAGCATCTCGAAATAATCGAGGATGGTGGAAAGCTGCTCGGCGAACAGCTCGGTTTCTTGTTCATCGAGCGCCAACCGAGCCAGCTCGGCGATATGTAAGACCTGTTCGCGGCTCAATCTCATGGCGTCAAACACCTTGGAAGCATAGGTGGACAGCGCAAGAAGCTGTCATCATGGTCGTTTCGGCCATTATAATAGCAGACGGCCCAAGAAACAATCGGAAGATCTCGCCTCTGGCATGTCTCTATTCGTAGGCAATCGGTCGAGGAACGGCTAAGCTAGAGGTTCCAAGTTGGCAAGGGGAACGAACAGACGCTGCCCGTCCGGCAGCCGAACGACGGCTCCTTCGGCATGTATGCCCACTGCCGTGGGTTGTGGGGAAGGGGGGATGCTCTCCACGCGAGCTACCAAGCCTACAAAGGGGGGACGTGTCAGCCGTACAAGCATATCGGCTTCAATAGTATGGTAAGATCTCATCATTGTAGGGTTTGTATCTCCATCCGGTATAAAGGCTTCGGGGCCACTACCTCCTTGTTCGGGCGCGCCGCCGAGGATGGCTGGATGCCCGTGAAAGCTTTGTAGCAGCCGAAAGACTGGCTCCGCCATGGGGATCTGGCCCATCCCTTCGATGATCACAACGGTCAGGCCCAATCGCTCACAAATCGGGCGCAAAGCGGGGTGCATACTGCCTACGAGCAGGCCGTGTACTCGAAACTGGCGTGCCCGATAGAGCACGCGAGGATCTTGGAGGGTGCCGCCCACGAGAATAGTCCCTCGATAACGAATGCCTACCTGTTGCCAGGTGAGCGGTGCGTCGTGGTGTGCTACTGGGACGAGCAAAAAGCCCTGTTGATCGGATCCGCTGGCCCAAATGCCGGCTATCAGCGCGCCCACGGCACGAATGGATACACCGCGATGAGGAAAGACCTCTATCACCTCGCCGGGTACATAGGCCCGCAACTCTAAGGGGCGTGGCTCTTGGCGCAAAAAGACCCTTCCCTCGTGGATGCCTGCCACGGTACCGGCGTAGGGTGAGCGCAACCGACGAAGACTCACCCTCCCCCGTTGCACACGGGCTAGCTCTTCGCCGGCTGCGATGGCCTGGCCTTCTCGGACGAGGAGGTGGCGTTCGACCGATCCCGTGTCGACGCGCAACTCTTTCGCTACATCGATCACCCGCAAGTGCCCCTCAAGGCTTGTTCTCGCCACCGTGTCATTGCCGTTCACCCGATCTCCTAGCCGCACCACGACCTCTCCCGGTTTGGGCAAGAGCCGCCGGCGGACGATCTCAATCGACGGAGCAAATCGCGGATTTTGAACGGGTACGATCGTCATGTCTCTTGGGCATCCTCGATCAGGCTGGATAACCAACGCCGAAGGTGCTCACGGCGCAGCGATGGCGTCTGGGGTAGGCTCAGCGGGCGCCCACGGGTGTCGACGATAATGCCCAGCGTGCCGCCGCGCACGCGCGCTCGCCCGCCATACCCCTTGCGCCCTAGGCCGATGTCAAAAGCGCGGCTGGGGCGCACTTCGATCTCGGCGTGCTCGTGCAGGGCCAGTGGAAAGCGGCGGATCTCACCCGCCGGAATGTCGCCGCCCAGCGTCTGTCCGTCCTCTCGACGGATGATGATATTCAAGGCGTGTTCCCCGTCTCGTGCCTCGCCGATGGGAGCGATGATCGTGCCCAGCTCGCGAAAGCTATCTCTCTCCAGGACCTGGCTGGCGGCCAAGGGGGACACGCGGGCGATGATGCCCAATTGAGGCCATAGAGAGGCCCAATCCAATACCAAGCGACTCAGGCCGGTGGGCTGGAGCGCATCGAGCAAGCTGAGCACGATGAGCCCATCTTGAGGGGTGTTGGTGAGAGCACCGCCGCGTGCGGCGATGAGATCAAAGGCCGGCGTCGTAATCTTTTCGGGCTCGGTATCGAGGCGGTGCCAATGGTGGCGTCGCATACGGCGCATAGTGAGCAATATCGCCTGGCGGATCACAGCATGGGTCATCAACAAATCATCCATGGTCTGCGGGATGCCATGAGGGCGTAGGGCCAGGTTCTCTAAATGGCTCCAGGTGTCCTGCTCTTCTAGCGGCGCCACTAGCCACCGATGCATATTACTTACACCCGAAAGGCGCAGCGACTCACGAATGCCAAAGCCGGTGCCCAGGTTGGCCCCGACAGTCCACTGATAACTGTCGCCATAGGCTGCGCCAATACAGGTAGTAGCGCCCCCTACATCGACGCCCAGTACGCCTTGGGACAGATTGTTGCGCCGAGCAATAAAACGCCATGTAGTGCCCAAGGCTTCCAGCGTCGAGGCGATGGGCGCGGCGCACCATTCGCGCAGTTTGCGATACCCTGGCAACGAGGCCAACTTGAGCTGAACATACGCGGCGCTCAGTTCACGTTGCAATTCGGCCAGGCTTTCGGTGTGTACACTAGGGCGCACATTGTCGACGACGCGGTAATCAAAATACTCCTCGACCACCTTGGC
>JACIWY010000134.1 GCA_014360745.1 Chloroflexota bacterium | reverse complement strand
GGCAACATTACGCACCCGCGTGACACGCTCCTGCGGAAGCAGTTCGAATTGTCCTGATCCATGTATCATAGAGGTGGTAAGCTGACATGTGGCCTTGCTCCTTGTGAAGCTGGTGTGGTAACCATACTTGGAGACGCGCCCTGTCAGCTTGCCCTTTCCTCAAAGTGTACGGTAGCTAGCAGTTTCATGTCTCCTCAAAAAGATCCACATACTCCTGCTTGAGCACATCCCCCGGCTGCGCGCCGAGGATGGTCAGCAGCTCGCCGATGAGCCGTGCCTTGCGCAGGGCGTCTTGTTGTGACCAGGTGCGGCTCTTGATCTCGACAAAGAGCCGATCCTGTGCCGGTTGGAGGATGCGATCTAGGTTCACGGCAAAATCCACGCCCTTGTAGCGGAGGTGATACCGCTCGCGGTGTTTGACGATCTCTTTTTCCGCGACAGGCTGAAAGTATTCGCGATAAAAACGCAGTGAGCGATCCGCCGGCGCGGTGTAGCGGGAGCGGCTGAGGATGACGCTGTTCTCATACTCGGCCTCCTTGGCCGGGCCGGTCAGGGTCAAAAAATAGATCGGCTGGACGGAACCATCCTCTTGGATCACGTGATCTTCGCGATAGCGCAGCCGCCCCTGTTCAGGGTCGTCAAAGATCATGTAGGTGTCATACTGGTCGCGCGTGGTGTGCTGGGTGATGTGTACCTGATCGTGGGCCAGCCCGCGCTCAAAGGCCGCCTTATCTTGCAGCACCCCTTTGACCTGCACCTCAAAAGTTTCCTGCTGTTCCAACCCACCGATGTCCACTAACTTGTCCAGCACGCTGCCCTCGCGCTCGACAAAGAACCGGTTGATACGCTGGGCCAACGTCTTGGCCTGCTCCAGGACGGCCTCTACGTCGACGCTGAGCAGTTCGCGGTTGCGAACGACGATGCGCCCGTTGACCAGCACATCGCGCACATCGCCGGCGTGGGCGGTGTAGGCCAGCCGAGAGTAGACGTTGTGCCCCGTGGTCTGAAAGTGGGGCAGGGAATGAAGCGTATCGGCGCATACGGTGATGAGATCGGCGCGTTTGCCCGGCTCTAAGGTGCCGATGAGGTGCCCCAGGTGCAACGCTTGGGCACCGTAGGTGGTAGCCATGGCCACCGCCTCGACCGCTGGGACGGCCACTGGGCTCTGGGTGATCGCCTTGGGTAACAAGGCCGCCAGGCGCATCTCTTCGAACAAATCCAAGTCGTTGTTGCTCGCCGCGCCGTCGGTGCCCACGCCGACGCGCACCCCACGGGCGAGCATCTCGGCCACAGGGGCGATGCCGCTGGCCAGTTTCAGGTTGCTCGTCGGGTTGTGAGCCACTCCTACCCGATACTTGGCCAGCAATTGGATCTCTTCGGCGTTGACATGCACGCAGTGGGCGGCGACCACGCGGGTTTGGAACAGGCCCAACTCCTCCAACCAGCGCACAGGGCGCAGGGAGGTTTGGGTCAGCCAGTCTTCGACCTCCGCGGCGGTCTCGGAGATGTGGATTAACTGGGGGACGTTGAACCGACGGGCTAGCGCCGTGGTGCCTTCTAGCAATTCAGGGGTGCACATATAGACGGAGTGCGGGGCCGGGGCCGCGATGATGAGCTCGTGATCTTGCCAGTGAGAGAGGAACTCTTCGCAGTAACGCAAGCTTTCCTCAAAGCTGCCGGCGTCGGGGGTGGGCAGCTTCATCACCGTCTCGCCGCAGACGCCGCGCATCCCGGCCTGCACCGCGGCCCAAGCCACCTCTTCCTCGTGATAGTACATATCGGCAAAGCAGGTGATGCCACCGCACAACATCTCGGCGCAAGAGAGGAGCGTGCCCAGAAAGCTGAACTCCGGCGTCACAAACTCGCGCTCCACCGGCAAGATGTAGCCATAGAGCCACACATCCAGCCGCAGGTCGTCGGCCAGGCCGCGCAACAGGCTCATCGGCAAATGAGTGTGGGTGTTCACCAAGCCGGGCATGACCACGTGGCCGGCGCAATCGATGATCGTCCCGGCCTCATAGGCCGCGTCGATCTCCGCCTGGGGGCCGACGGCGACGATCTCGCCCCCGCGCACGGCGACCGCGCCCGGATCAAAGACCTGGCGCGCAGCGTCCATGGTGAGCACAGTGCCGCCGCGCAACAGAATATCTACCTGTTTGGGTTGTTCCATAATACTACATGCTCGGTTGTGATCGTGTTTGGCGGGCGCCATAGTATTCATGATACTCGGAGGGGTCAACCTTCTGTCCGGGCAACCGCGCGAGGGTGTTGACCAGATCAACATCGGGTTCAGCGTCCAGGCCATGATCCAGCAGGGCCTCGATGCGCTGGCGGATCTTCTGGCTGGGTGGTATTCTTGCCATGGCGTGAGGTTCCTTTCTGCCCTGTGGGCGGATTGATGGTTGCTCAGCACAACCATTCTACCTCACGCCGTCCGTTTTACAGGAGTATAGGGACATCACCCGCAGGTTTTGAAACCTGCGGGAAGGTGATATGTGAAACGTTAGATCATCCTGCCCCGCCACCCGACGGGAGATCGAGAGGCGATTTGAACGATGGCGCTGTTGCGCTCTTGTGGATGAGAAATCGCCGCTTAGAATTGGTGTCTGCCCCCGCGAACCATCGCCGCCGCGATCCTGTCTACCGACGGCAACACCGCCTCCTCCAGCTTTTTAGACACCGGCAGCGGCACGTCAAGCGCTGTTACCTGGGCTACCGGCGTGTCCATATAGTCAAAGAAGCGTCGCTGCACTTCTTCGGCGATGCGCGCGCCGATGGAAAGGCTGCGCGCTGCCTGGTTGACCACCAGCACCGCCCCGGTCTTTTGGATCGAACGGCCGATGGCCTCATAGTCCATGCCGGTGTAATCCAGGGTGCGCAGGTCGATCAGCTCGATGCTGACCCCCTCTGCCTGGGCGCGCTCCAGCGCCTGGCGGCAGAGCGTCACGCCGTAGGAATAGGTCAACACCGTCAGGTCGTCGCCCTCTTGCAACACCTTGGCCTTGCCATAGGCGACGAAATAGTCCATGTCGTTCGCCGGCACCAGGTCCTCTTCGGCGTAGAGCAAGCCGTGTTCGAGCATCAGCACCGGATCTTGGAAACGCATGGCGGTATTGAACAAGCCGATATAGTCAAAGGCGTTGGACGGGGCGATGACGCGCCAACCGGAAAAGAGGCCGAACACGCCGCTGGGATCCATCGAGTGTTGCCCGCCGTAGCCATAGCCCATGGCCATGCGGGTGCGCAACACCACCGGGAAGCACACCTGCCCGCCGTACATGTGCCGTAGCTTGCCGATCTGGTTAAAAAGCTGATCCGATGACATCAAGGCGAAATCGGGGAACATGATCTCGGTGACAGGGCGCATCCCCACCGAAGCCAGCCCGCCCGACATGCCCACAAAGCCGGTCTCGGAGATGGGGGTGTTAAACAAACGATCGGGGAAGACCTCCTTGATGCCCCGCGTAGCCTGATAGGCGCCGCCGCGCAGATTGGCTACCTCCTCGCCCAAGACGATGACGCGTTCATCACGTTGCATAGCGCGCAGGGTGACCCCCGCGATGGCCTCGACGTAGGTCATTTTTTTCATCTCGGCGCCGGCAAAATCCTCGCGTTCCTTAAAGCGCACGTCTGCAAACGAAACCGGGCAACGGACGTCGCGCGTCGCCGATTCGGGATCAGGCCATTTGTCCGCCGGGATGTACCGCTTGCCGTCTTTTTCCTCCGTGCAAAAATCCACCGCCCCGGCGATGAGTTTCGCCGCCAGGTCGAGCAAACGCTCGTTCTCCGCCTCGCTGAGTAGGCCGTGCCGCAGCAGGCGCTCGGGAAAGCGCACGAGGGGATCTCGCTCGAGCCATTCCGCCTCTTCCTCCCGGCCCCGATAGCCAAAGGCGCTGCCCTTGAGCCGGCCGGCGTGATGATGGTGACGATAAGTCTTGGCTTCAATGAGGAAAGGGAATGGGTTAGCGCGCATCCCTTTGACCACATCGCGCACGGCAATATACACCGCCAAGGGGTCCATTCCATCGACGATCATGCTGTCAAAGCCGTAGCCCAACGTGCGTTTGGCCAGGTCGCTCACATAAGAGGCCTCATCGGCTCTGGTGCCCACGGCGTAGAGGTTGTTCTCCACCAGGTAGAGGATCGGGCACTTCCAGAGGGCAGCCATGTTGGCCACCTCATGGAAGCAACCCTGGTTGATGGCGCCATCGCCAAAGAAAGAGACCACCACGTTGTCCTTGTTCTGCAGACGTTGGGCCCAAGCGGCCCCGGTGGCGATGGGGATGCCGCCCCCGACGATGGCGTTGCTGCCCAAGTTGCCCGAGGTCGCGTCGTAGAGGTGCATCGACCCGCCACGCCCGCCGCACCATCCCGCCTTTAGGCCCATGATCTCGGCCAAGGTGCGATTCACCGCCTCTTCCATGGCCGGCGTCACCGGGTCGGACAGGGGGCGATAGTTATCCGGCGCATAATACATGAACGCCTTGGACAAAAAATGCCCATGGGCACGGTGAGTCGAGGAGATCATGTCCCCTTTACGCAAAGCCACGGCCACGCCGGCGGCTACGGCTTCCTGGCCTTGGCTGGTATGGGCGGGCCCGTGGACCAGCTCGGCATCCTTAAAGTCGAGCACCTTGTCCTCAAAATCACGGATGAGATAGAGCAAAAACAACAGGCGTATCAAGTCGTCGCGCTCTACCGCATCCAGGTCGGTATCTGATACTTGCAGGCGATAGCATTTGGCCGGGGCTGTAGCCTCGATCAACTCGCTCATGACGAACCTCGCTTCCTATAGATGAAAGATCCCCATGTCGGAATATGGGCTGCTGAAGCGGAGCTTCCGGAAGCCGGCTTCAGCATTCCACATACGGGTTAGCTTTGAGGCTGGGGAATGATCTCGCGGATCTCGCAGACCTCGTACTCTGCCCCATGGAAATAGGCTACCGTGACGCCGGGCCGTATTTCGACGGGATCGGCCAAAAACTTGACGCCGTGATCCAGCAAATGCCGATAGGTGCCCCAAAAGTCCTCGACGAGAAAGCCGATGTGCGTCAGGCCGAAATCGCTCTGCGATCGATCGGGCCGAGGCTCGCGCCCCGGCGGATATTGGTAATGAAACAGCTCGATCACCGAGTCGTTCAGCTTCATGTGCACGATGCGCACCTTGGTGCCCGGCACGCCGATGAGCTTGGCCATGCCCTCCTCAAAGACGCGGTCAAACACCTTTTCCATGCCGATGACATCGCGGTAAAAGGCGATGCACTTGTCCAAATCCTTGACGCTCATGGCGACGTGATCCGCCCTCTTGATCATCTAGGCCTCCATATCCACCAGAATCTTGATCGCCTCGCCCCGGCGCATCATGGCAAAGCCCTCCTCCCAGTTATCCAGGGGGATAATCCGGGTGACCAGTTTGCGCAGCTTGGGCGCCTCCTCACGCTCGACGGCCAAAGCCTTTTGCCAACTGCTGGGCGGCGAACTGAAGCAGCCGACCAGGTCCAGCTCTTTGTAGAGCAGATCGTTCCAAGGGATCGGGATCGTCTCCGGGCCCACCAGGCCGATGAGCACGGCCTTGCCCGTCTTTTTCACCAAGCGCAGCCCGCTGCGGATCGCCGCCGGCGAGCCGGAACACTCGATCCAGGCATCGGCGCCGCGCCCTTCGCTGACCTCCATGACTACCCCGGCCAGGTCTTCTTTTTGGACATTCACCACATGGGTTGCGCCCAGCTCACGGGCCAGGGGAAAGCGCAGCGCCTCATCCATGTCGGTGCCGGCGACGACGAGGTTGGGGATGCCCAGCCGGCTGACCCAGATGGTGGACATGAGGCCCATGGTGGCCGAGCCGGTGATGAGCACCGTCTCCTCGGCGCCCAGCGCGCCCCGCTCCACCAGGCAGTGGGTGGTGATGGCGAAAGGCTCGGTGACGCCGGCCACCTCCCAAGGAATGCCCTCGGGCAAGTGATGCGCCAACCAGGCGGGGATGGTGAGGTACTCGGCAAAGGCGCCGTGGTACTTGCTGCCCAGGGCCAGCTTCTGGTCGCAGATATGGGGTTTGCCCGCGCGGCAGAGGTGACACACGCCGCAAGCGCCGGTATGTAGCTCGCCCACCACGCGCTCGCCGACGGTCCATTCCCCGGCCACCGCCCGCCCCACCTTTTCCACCGTGCCGCAATATTCATGGCCCATAATGATCGGCGGCGTGTTAGGAAACTCGTCGGCGTAAATATGCAAGTCGGTGCCGCAGATGCCGCAGTACTTGACCTTGATCAACAACTCGTCGTCTTCCGGCTGGCGTACCGGCATATCGCGGATCTCGACGTGGCCTTCACCGGGTGCGTACTTGACCAATGCTCTCATGTGGACTCCTTATGATGCGCGCGCAAGGGCAGGATGCCGTTTTATCGCTGGAATGGACGACAAAACGGCATCCTTTGACTCATGGGAAAGGCACCTGAAAACGTTGGCCCAGCTCGGCCAACTCCTGATAAAGCCCGGGGTCGATAGGGATGCCCTCCTTGGCGCGCTGCTGGCGGCGCAGCCCCTCGATCTCGCCGGGATAGTAAACCTTGTCGAAGCCCTTCGCCGGGGGTAGTTCGCCGAACTCCTTGAGCATCTCGCCCAGGCGCTGTTTGAACGTCGCCAACGGCATCAACGGCTCGACATCAAAGGCCATGATAAAGTGGCCCAACTGCCGTCGCTGATCCAGCTCGGTGTACATCTTGTTGATGTGCGGGCCCCAGGGCATGCCGGAAAGGATGCTACACAGGATATCGATGACCATGGCCAGGCCGCTGCCTTTGGGCCCGGCGATGGGATGTAGCCCCACCACCGCTTTAGGGTCGGTGGTGGGCTCGCCGTTGGCGTCGAGGCCCCAATCCGGTGGGATGGGCTTGCCCTCGGCAATGGCTAACGCCAACTTGCCATAGGGCACGGAGGTCGTGGCCATGTCCAGGACGACAGGGATGCCGTCGGTGGGAAAGCCAAAAGCGATGGGGTTAGTGCCAAAGAAGGGCTTGCGCGAACCGAAGGGAATGAGAAAGGCGTCGGTATCGGTCATCATCATGCCGATCAAGCCTTCGGATACCAGACGCAGAATGTAATAGCCGGTCATGCCAAAATGGCTCGAATTTTTCACCGTAATGATGGCCGCGCCGCTCTCGCGAGCCATCTTGATCGCCTCGCTACAGGCCTTGTAGGTCACCACATGGCCCAGGCCGTCGTCGCCGTCCATGATGCCCAAAGAGGGGGCACGTCGTTCAAAGGTTGGGTTCGCTTTGGCCTTGATCGTGCCGTTCTGCAGCCGCCGAACATAGTGCGCCAGCCGAACCACGCCATGAGAATCGATACCGGAAAGGTTGGCGGTGAGCAAGCAATCAGCCACGATATGCGCATCGTCACGGGGCACGCCCACCGCAGTGAGGACGTTTTCCACAAAGGCAAAAAGCTTGTCGCTTGGCACCAGTTGGGTTGTCTTGGGCAATTCGTTCATCAATGCTCACCCCATGTACATTCCGCCGTTAATGTCCACCACAATGCCGGTCACATAATCGGAAAGGGGCGAGGCAAGGAAAAGGACGACGTTGGCCACGTCACGCGGCTCGCCCAACCTGCGCAGAGGGATGCTATTGATATAGGCGCTTTCATGGCCGGCGATCTGCCTTTTGACCGGCTCGGTGGCGATGATGCCCGGCGCGACCGCGGTGACGCAGATGCCGTGAGGGCCGGCTTCTCTGGCCAGCGTGCGCGTCAGGCCGATCAGCCCGGCCTTGGAGACCGAATAGTGCAAGCCGGCCTCGATGCCGCCGACGCGCGCGGCCATCGAGGAAAAGTTGACGATCTTGCCCCAGCCTCGGGCCTTCATCTGGTCGATGAACTCGCGGCAAATGAGAAAGGCGCCGCGCAAATTCACGTCGATGACCAAGTCCCATTCCTCCAGCGTGACGGCTTTTATCCCCTGCCGGTAGGAGATGATGCCGGCGTTGTTGATCAGGATATCCACCCCGCCCATCTCGGCCATGACCCTATCGCGCATGGCATAGATGCTGTCGGGGTTCCCCAAGTCGCAATGGATGGCCAGGCCGCCCGCCAGCGCTGCAGCGGTCGCCTGAGCCCCTTCAAGGTTGATATCCACGATGGCCACACGCGCGCCGGCCTGCCCTAGAACCAGGGCGCACTCTCTGCCGATGCCCGACGCACCACCGGTTACGAGAGCGTTCTTGCCGCTGAGATCGATTTGCATACAAGTTCCTCCCAGATTCGCGGATGAATTTTATCATACCCATACTCTCCGGATGCTGTCAAACCTCCCGCAGATTGAGAACCTGCGGGAGGCCTCAGCCGGGATGACCATGGTTGCCTACAAAGGGTGGGCGCGCTAAAATGCCCCGTGTAACGGATGCGGCGCCGGCTGACAAGCATGGCCGGTGCATACTTTCCAAAAGCTCGGCCAAGATGTGGATGTCGAGGTTTTGGGCAAAATGACAGGGAGGCAAAATAGAATGTACGAATATGTCGAGGGGAAGGGGTATCCGCTCTCCGTCGTG
>JACIWY010000133.1 GCA_014360745.1 Chloroflexota bacterium | reverse complement strand
GCAAGAAGCGATACTGCGCCGCAACCAGATCACGGAAAGGCATGTTGCCAACCGCCTCTATACCTGGTGCTCTACACATGGCTCCACCTCCCAGGGCATTTGTTTCTTACTCGAAACCTATCATGCACTGATTGGTGGAGCCTCTCAACTTGTGGGTAATCACCGGTAAATGGTTCTTGACACCTTGGTGTCAAAGTGTTATTATCCTAGCAGAGGTGATACCCGTGAAGAAACGCATTCAGGTCTATACCGACCCGGAGACCAAACGACGGATCGAGCTGGCGGCAGCCAAACATGAGCTCGCGGTGACTGACTATTGTCTGCAGGCGATCAGGCAGTACCTGGCGGAGGACGACATGCTGGAAAGAGAGAGCATTGAAATCCCTCTCAGGCCGACGAGAGACGCGGATCTCCTCGCCGAGCTACGGAAGCTGAGGGAGGCTATCCTGGCCGATCGCGGCGGGAAGCCCATAGACGTGGACATTGCCGCGTTCATCGAGCAGATGCGCCAGGAGCGCAATGAAGAACTCGCGGGTGTGCGTTGACGCCAGCCTCATCGTTCCAGTTCTCCTCCCCCATTCGCTGAGCGAGAAAGCGGAGGCCCTGCTAGCGCGCTTTAGGGATGAGGATGTTGTCCTGTATGCTCCCGCTCTCTTGGCCTTTGAGGTTGTCTCAACCATCCGTGGTTTTGTGCACCTCAACATGATCTCCCCGGCACGTGGTGAGCAGGCGGTCACCCAGTTCCTGCGGATGCCCATTCGCCTTTCCAGCAGGAGCAGCATTTTTCCCTTGGCCTTGCGCCTGGCGGAGGAGTTCAACCGCCCTCGGGCCTACGACACGGCCTATCTTGCTCTGGCTAGAATCTTGGACTGCGAGTTCTGGACTGCGGATGAGCGGCTCTACAACGCCGTATTGCCCAATTTGCCTTGGGTGAAGTGGATAGGGGGTTTTGTCCCTTAAGATTGGTAATCCCCAGGGCTTTGTCAAAGTCGCCGAAATGTCGGTTGATCCTGCAGAGGTGGTGCAGCCAGCGGTGTGGTCAAGTGGAAGCTATGCCCAACAGAGGCATCATGATAGCGTAGGGCCTCAGCAATGCTCTCCCAGCCACGACTTTGTAGCGCCGTCAACACCGCGTTGCGCAAGGCTGCCGGCGCCTGCGGCCCGTTGCCTCTGGCGATCTGCCCGCGATCCTCTCCCATTGTTTCGTCGCGCACGTAGTGGCTGCGATTCTCGATGGTCCATTGGCCCCGCCACTGTAGTATGCGGTAGAAAGTCGACGCACAGGGGATATGGCGATAGGTTGGTTGAAGGAGCTCCAGAAGCTCTTCTTTGTGCCAGTGCGCCCACCTGCAGATGGCATAGGGCGTCTTCTGTCCGCTGGCCAGGCCCATACAGACCAACGTCAGCAGGTAGGCTCACGTGTACCGCTTGCCCTGCTCGTCGCGGGGATCGGGGACCGTTTCCAAGAACTTGGACAACGTAGTACAATGATCGAGATCCATCGGTTAGCCTCCTTTCTATCAAATCGGAGCCTACCCGATGGATCTTCTATGTCAAGTCCTCTGCAAGCTTTCCTGCCCCGTTTCTTCCGATCCCCGACTTGACAAAGCCCTGATCACCAGGCGTAAAGTTGACATCGCACGCGTTATGTTGTAGAATATCTGTCACCAAACAAGAGTGCCGAGGTAGCTCAGTCTGGTAGAGCACTTGACTGAAAATCAAGGTGTCCCCAGTTCAAATCTGGGCTTCGGCACCTGGCGGCTAGGCCGCTGACCGGCGGAAGTGGCTCAGTGGTAGAGCATCTCCTTGCCAAGGAGAGGGTCGCGAGTTCGAATCTCGTCTTCCGCTCCACGGGAGCGCGGTTCCTTGGTCTATGTCAGGGGACCGCGATTCTTTACGGCGACGTAGCCAAGTGGTTAAGGCAGGGGTCTGCAAAACCCTTATCGTCGGTTCAATTCCGACCGTCGCCTTTTAATAAATGGTAGAAAAGTATTCTAGGAGGACTCGAGTTGGCTAATACCCGATCTGCTCTTAAGCGCGTACGACAGGATAGAAAGCGCCGGCTGCGCAATATGCGCGTGCGTTCGCGCATGAGGACTTTTGTCAAAAAGGCCAATGCCTTGATCGTCGAAGGACAGAAGGAAGAGGCGATTGAGGCCGTGCGCCAGGCGATAAGCGAAATCGACAAAGCCGCGCAAAAGGGGGTCATTCACCCCAACAATGCCGCACGTCGCAAATCGCGTTTGATGCGGCGCTTTAACGCTATTGCCCTTTAGGGTTATAAGAAGCTACTCTCTCCCTCCTTAAGCATCGCCTCGCGAGAAGCGATGCTTTTTTCTGTTTTCGCGAGGCGCCCTACTCGCCGGGTACCGCGTATAGCCGATAGGGGCCATTGCGATAGCGCAAGATCAAAAAAGCGTCGAGAGTCGTTACCTGGGCATCCGTCAATTTGTACCGTTCGATGGCCCAGGGATCGATGAGCAGATAGGTGACCTTGTAGCGCTGCAGCAATTCTAGAACCCTCTCTCGGTCGCCTGAGGTAAAGATCGTTTCCAGATCGGCCAGCCGCTGCCGCACCTCAGCCTCGTCTCCACGCCATTGCACCTCATGGCCCGGCCAGCCCAGGATGGTCGGCAGGCCCGTAAATGCCGCGAGGCGGCTGGTGGAGGCGTCATACTCTTCGCCCGGCGCCAGGGCTAGCACATCCCCAGGCCTGGCGTGCTCTTGGAGCCATTGCAATACCCCATATTCTGGCGGGTTCGTCCTCTCCAGGTAGGCGGTCCCGTCTAGTGTGGGCTCTCGGCGGTAGCCCTCGGCTTTGGTATAGGAGGCCGCCGGAAGGTAATAAAGGCTGGCGATCAGGAGCGCGCCGTCGACCAAGCTCAAGAATCGCCACCCTCGGCCTGCGCGCCAAAGCGTGCGCATCGCCAGCACCCCGCCGATCCCCAACAACACCCAAGCCTGATAGTAGAGCTTGAAGACGGTGTTCATGCGCGTGTCAAAGGCATCGTGCAGGTAGATGAACTCGACGAGGTAGGTCAGCCCAAGGCCGGTCAAGAGCGCAAGACGTTCGACGAACCAGCCCGCGCTTCGTTCCGGCGCCGAATGCGGGGCATGGCCCAGTTCTAGAGCCAAGATCGCCAGCAAGCCGCTTTGCAACAGGGGTACCCAGGGGCCCGCGGTGAACAGCATCAGCACGCCGATAAGAACGCGCCCCCAGCCGCCCAGGAGCCAGGTGATGGCCCAGGGCAAGAGGAATATCCCCGTCCAAACGAGGGCCAGTTCGTACGCAGGGACGCCCTGCTCGCGCCGCAGCCGTTGCCAATCAAGGGCTGCGACGCCGACGATGGGCAGCGTCCAGCCACCAAGGCAAAGCAGGAACTCACCCAAGGAGGTCTTGGTATAATAGGTCGGCCTTATACCCTGCGCTTGTGATTGAAGCCCTATATAAAAAGGTAGATAAAGCAAAATGCCGGCCAGGGCCAGGTAACCGCCCAGTAGCAGCACATCCCGTAGGGCTTTTAGCCGTTTTTCGCCGCGTTGCCAGCGGCCCAGAGCATGTGCGGCGACCCAAAGGGCCAGGTAGGTCGGCAAGTCCCAACTGTTGACAAAGCCGAGGGCGCCCAGGATGAGCGGCAGCAGAATCAGCTCGCCCAGCCCCAGCTTGATATCCGGGCGTCGTCCATGGAGGTATAGAACCAGTACCAAGCCGAATGCGACTATAACGAAAGGCAAAGCCAACACGTGGGGATGCAGGTCGCCAAGTACAAAGCTAAAAGCCGGGAACTCGGTAATGGCCGTGGGGTTTTTGCCCAAGGGGTTCTCATCCTGAATGACGCGGCTGGCCCGCCACCACCACCAAGGCTCTTGCGGCAGCCAGCTCTTCCCTAGCGCCGGCCCTTCCAGGCCGGCTACGCCCAATGCGCGATAGAAGGCGGCGGAGCCAACCCCCCAGGCGCGAACCAGCTCCAAGAAGGGCTCCAGGTTGGCCGCAAAGGCCACGAGCAGCGCGCCCGCGGCAGCCAGCAGACCGGGCCGTCGGGGGTGTGTGCGGCCTTCACTACCAAGCAGATCGTAGAGCACGCCGTACCCGCCCACGACAAACAGGGCCAGCGTGTGCGCCAGCCCGAGGTTATAGGCGATCCCCGCGCTCACACCGGTCAGTCGCGCCAACGAGGCCACGGTGAAATAGCCGAGGTAATAGTAGCTGATGGCAAAACCGGATAACCAGGGATCTCGGGGCGGCAGGCGGGGGCTGGCCAGAATGCCATTGAGAAAGAGCAAGTCCATCGGCTCTTCGGTGTGATTGATCGCCGGGTCGTAGGCTTTGTGCAGGGCATAAAGGGCCATCGTGCCGGCAAAGAGCAGCTCGATGGCCAGGGTATGCCGCCAGTTGGCTTTGAGCCAAGGGCCCAATGCATGGCGCTGTGCGATGGCAGAGATGCTCCCCACAACGATCCACCCCGCCGCCATTACCCAGAGCCAGCCGCCGGCGTTGGGGATCAACCCCAACATGCCCAACAGCCAGAAGCTATAGTTCACCAATAGCAATCCCAAGAGGCGGGCATACGCAAGGCCCCGCCCCGTGAGATGGCGAAACAGGATGTGGATGATAGGCCAGGTGCCCCAGCCCAGGAGGGTTATGGCCAGCCACCAGAGGAGCCAAGCGCGCACCATGACCGCGGCCTCCTAACGAATGCGTGCGCCGGTATCTGCCGGCACCAGATCGGCTTGGGTTGACAGTTCGGGGGCGCGATGACAAAATGATGTGGTTATCCCCGCTCCGTTATATGGTTGTTCAGAGGGTGTCATGATGAAAGCCTTGAGGTTATTTGGCCCGCGTGACCTGCGCCTCCTGGAGGAACCCGTGCCCAAGCCAATGCCCGGGCAGGCGTTGCTTCGCGTGCGCGCGGTGACGGTGTGCCATTCCGATATCCACTATTATAAATACGCGCGCATCGGCGACACAGTGAGCAAAACACCGCTCGTGCTGGGGCACGAGTTCTGTGGCGAAGTGATCGAGACGACGCCGGGCGTCGAAGGCCTTTATCGCGGCGACCTGGTGGCCGTAGAGCCGGCCATCAGTTGCGGCCGCTGTCGATACTGCCGCGAGGGCAACCCGAACCTATGCGAGCATCTGCTCTTCTCCGGCACCCCGCCCCTGGATGGCGCGTTGCGCGAGTACATGCCCTATGGGGCCGAATTCCTGTTCCCCTTGCCGGCGGGTTTTACCCCTGAGGAGGGCGCCTTGCTCGAGCCGTTGGGTGTGGCCATTCATGGTTGGGATCTGGCCAAGCTGCGCATAGGAGAATCGGTGGCCATTGTGGGCTGTGGGCCCATCGGCTTGTTGCTCATTCAGTTGGCGCGCATCGGTGGTGCTGCTCAGATCATGGCTATCGAGCCGTTGGACTATCGGCGCGACCTGGCCGTCGAACTAGGGGCCATCGGCCTGGCGCCCGACGACGACCTGGAACGCCGCGTCCTGGCCCTCACCGGAGGGCACGGCGTGGACGTGGCCGTCGAAGTGGCCGGCACCTTGCCGGCTCAAGAAGAGGCCGTGCGGGTAGTCAAGCGCGGCGGCACCGTGGTGGCCATTGGCATCCCGCCCGAGGACAAGTTAGTCATGACCCATCACGTGATCCGTCGCAAAGGCCTGACCATCAAGCTCGCCCGGCGGATGAAGCTCACCTATCCGCGAGCCATCTCGGTGGTACAGCGAGGCTTGGTGGACCTCAAGCCGCTGGTGACCCATCGCTTTGCGCTGGACGAGGCCGACCGAGCCTTTCGCCTGGTGGAACAATACGCCGACGGTGTTATCAAAGCGGTCATCTACCCTTGAAAAAAAGCGCCTACGTATCTTGCTGAGAAGGTGAAAATGGGCAAACTTTTCGCCCCTGGGCTAGCGACGCCTGGCCGGCGTGGTAAAGTCGATCACCAGGTTCTCGTCTTGGGGCAGCTTCTTGGGTAGCACAAAATAGAAGGTGCTGCCCTTGCCTTCCTCACTTTCTACCCAGATTCGCCCGTGGTGATACTCGATGATGAACTTGCTGATGGTCAACCCCAGGCCGGTGCCCGTGTAAGAGCGCGTGGCGCCGCCGTCCACCTGGTAGAAGCGCTGAAAGATACGCCCCTGCTCTTCTTTGGGGATGCCGATGCCAGTGTCGCGTACCCACATGCGCACTTGATCTCCCAGGTCTTCGCCGGAAACGGTGATCGATCCTCCGGCTGGGGTGAATTTGATGGCATTTGAGATCAAGTTGGTCAACACCTGTTCGATGCGCATGGGATCGGCTTCGATGATGGGCAACGTGGCCGGCACCTGATTGATCAAAGTCAGTTCACCCTCCTGGGCCAGGGGCGCCAGCCGTTCGACCACTTGGGTCGTCACTTCCTGGAGCGAGATCTCCTCTGGGCGGAGTTTGATCTGGCCGGCCTCCATACGCGAGAACTCGAGCAGATCGTCGATCAGGCGCTGCAAATTGATCGTCGATTCCTTGACCGTGGTCAAAAAATCGCGCTGTAGCTCGTTGATCTCACCGGTGCGGCCCATCAAGATGATCTCGACGAATCCTTTGATCGAATGCAACGGCGTGCGTAATTCGTGCGAGACAACGGACAAAAAATCCGATTTCATCTGCTCGATCTCTTTTTGGCTGGTGATGTCGCGCATCACTACAACTACGCCGCGCATGTGCCCGTTGATGCCCTTGACGGAGGAGGCCAACGCTTGATAGATGGCCGGGTTGGGGTCTGTGCTTTCATCGCCCATGACGATCTCGCGGATAAGCGGCGTGCCGCCTTCGACCAATGTGTCGTTGACCAGGTCTAGCAGCGGTTTGTGAGAAACGATCTCCGGCAAGCGCACGCCAGGGCTCGGTGCCTCGGTGATGCCCAAGATGCGCGCAGCTACGGGATTCATCATCATCAAACGCAGATAAGGATCGACGACGATGACCCCGTCGCCGATGCCCCGTAGGATGGCCTCCAGCTCGTTGCTCTTTTCCAACACGCTCTGGTAGAGCCGCGCAGTCTCTTTTTCCTCGCGCAAGAGTTGTTCGTACAGTCGTGCGTTCTTGACGGCGATGGCGGCCTGATCTCCAAAAGCGTCCAACAGGTTCAGGTCGGCTTCGGTAAAAGCCCGAGCCTCCTCGCTGGTGGCCACCAACGCGCCGATGACCCGATTCTCCGAAACGAGCGGCACGGCGATCAACGAGGCTACCGGCCAGTTGTCCATGGGGCGGAAACGAGGATCTCGGGGGGCGTCGTCGAGCAACACCGGCTGTCGATTTTCTACTACCCAGCCGATCACCCCCTCGCCGAGGCGGACGCTGGCGTTTACCAGTTCTTGGCGCGGAATCCCCGATACCGCCGAGGTGACCACTCGCCCGTGCCGCTCATCGACCAACGCCACGGCGCACCGCGCGCCGCGCAGTACCTGCGTGGCGCTCTCGACGATGAGTTGGAGCAACTCATCCAGTGCTAGGGCCGAGTTGATCGCCTTGACGCTTTCTTGTAGGGAACGCAGCTCTAGTAGGCGGTTGGCCAATTCATTGGCAGTGCGCTGAATGACGCGCGCCTGATTCTCCAGCGTCTCGCTTTGCAAGGAGAGGTTAGCGTCCAGGTCGATGATGGAGCGCTGCCGACGTTCAATGAACCAACCGATGCTCAGGCAGCCCAGAATGAACAGGAACAACTCTAGGTAACGCACCAGGAAGGCGCGATCGGCGAGGAAAAAAAGCCGCCCGGCATCGTAAAATGCGGCTATCACCCATAGCGGGCCGGAGCCAAACGATATCCAAATCAGCCTCTTGAGATAAGGGTAGTAAATGGCAGCCTTGAGGGCCAGGATGCCATAGAGCACAAAGAGATCGCTACGGAACCCTCCGGTAAGGGCCACAAGGGCGGAAACAAAGAGATAATCGAGCGCATAGAACACGAGGAGCAGCGTGGCCAGGGCGCTATCGGGCTGTTGCTCAAGCCAGGCGTTCAATCTGCACGGCAAAGAGGCCAGGGTGAGGAGCAAGGTATAGGCGCCATATACTCCCCAGATGTACCACTCCACGCTGGGGGAGGCATCTGGGATGAGGTCCAAGCCACGCCACGAGCGAAGGGCCAGTGCGCCGATCAGGAATAAAATCCAGCGGGCAAGATTGCCAAAACGGCGCTCGATGCCCAATACCTGCACATTGCCAGAGGTCTCAACGGATTCGCTCATATTCGTTTTGCTCCTTGGGCCGTCTACGCCCAAGGCGGCTGTCGCTTTAGGATGTTCCATCGCTTAGCGTCAGCTTCCATAGGCCTTTATTTGTCCCGGCAAAGAGCGTCTGCGCTCCTTGGCCGTGTAAAGTCAAAGACAGGACCGACACCTGGCCCAACCCCAGCCCCCATTCCTCCCAAGTGGCCCCGCCGTCGATACTGCGGCGTACACCACGATTGGCCAAACCAGCATAGATCGTCCGACCGTCGGGCGCGATGAGCAGAGAGAGTATCCTTTCTCCGCTCAAGGAGGGGGCCAACGGTTGCCACCTCTGGCCGGCGTCAAGGCTGACATAAAGGCCAGAGCCGGTGCCCACATAC
>JACIWY010000132.1 GCA_014360745.1 Chloroflexota bacterium | reverse complement strand
TGGGCCGATCTGGCGCGAGTAGGTGAACGTCTTGGGCGCTTCGCCATAGCACACGGTGCCCAGATCGCCCCCATACGAATCATGGACGTCGATGCATTTATCCACCTCGGTCACGATCGCCTTGCTAAAATCGACCTCGGCTGTGGCAGATTCCTGCATTACTGAGCCATCTACCTTATAGGTAATCGTGGCCCGATTGACCCGATGGTTTCCGTTAGGTAAGACAGCGCTATAGGTACATCCCAGCGCCCAACCGGCAGGTAAGGTATGTGGCAGTCCATACCCGCATGTCACCGACGCGGCGATATTGCCAGGGGTCATGACGTCTGTTACCGCCGTCACCCACTTGTCAGGTCCAGCCTGGTTGTAATAGAGAATGTCCCCCGTGACCCTCCAGTTGCTGTCGCGGGAGACAGCGCTTACCACAATGTCATAGGTCACGGTGCGGGTTTCACCGGGCTGCAAAGTGATCTCTGTGATGTTTTGCCGCTCCGACTTGTCAATAGTCCACTCGTAGGTCCGCGTGAGCGAGGTTTGCGCCGTTTTCGACAACCCGGCCACAGCACCTGCTGATCTGGCTAGGGCAAAACATATACCTAGCGCAAGCAGCAACTCCCATACTACCGAGACAATTCGCCTTTTACTCATGTGACGCTCCCTCCCAAGACTTACCCTCCGGCGACCTACTGCGGCCCCTAAGTGCAATTCTGCAGGTTTGTAATAGATGCACGTTACATTATGATCACCATAAAACACAATCACCCTTCTCTGTCATGGGTGAGCAAGCAAATTACCCACTTGCCATTGTACAGCCCGAAGGTCAACAGGAAGTTACAGAAGGTAACAAATTCGTTAATAAATCGTCGTTGTGAATTTTGTTCGGAAATGGAGCCGGCCCGAGAAAAGAAGTAAAAGGATGGCACATCCGCCGAGACGCGAGGGTCACGCGGCGTTGTTGTCGCCACCCGGTGAATCCACGTACAATAGGGTCATAGCCCGCAAGCAACGGGGGGAAAAGCCATCATGTCGGCAAGCGATCATAGACGAGCCAGGGGCAGGCTCGGCGAGGAGTTGGCCTGCCACGCCCTGACGGAGCGAGGCTATGAGATCGTGGCGCGCAACTGGCGCTGCCCACAAGGGGAAATCGACATCGTGGCCCGAGATGGAGAGTGTTTGGTTTTTGTCGAGGTCAAAACGCGACGGGGCCGGGGGGCGGGCTTGCCAGAGGATGGCTTGACGGTGCAAAAGACCGAGCGCCTGTTAGCATTGGCCCAACGCTTTATCGCCGAACGGGAATGGCACGAACTCTCTTGGCGCTTGGACCTGGTGGCTATCGAGCTAGACCGGCACGGGGCGGTGGCTCGCCTGAGCGTTATCCCCGGCGTAGGGGTGGATTGAGTGGCTGCAGCAGAGGGACGACGGGCCGAGCGACCGAAGGTGCTGGTCATCGTCGGGCCAACCGGTGTGGGCAAGACGGCGCTGGCCGTCGAGTTGGGCCCTCAATTTCGAGGTGAGGTGGTCTCGGCCGATTCGCGCCAGATCTACCGGCATATGGATATCGGCACCGCCAAGCCCACGCCCCAAGAACGGGCCCGTGTGCCCCATCATCTCCTCGATCTCGTCGATCCGGATCAAGAGCTCACCCTGGCCCATTATCAGCGTTTGGCTATGGAGACCATGAAAGAGATTTGGGCCCGGGGCAAGCTGCCCATGCTGGTGGGAGGCACCGGCCTTTATGTGCGCGCCGTGCTAGAAGGCTGGACGGTGCCCCAAGTGCCCCCAAACGAACCTCTGCGCGCGCAATTGTTCCGGCGGGCCGAACAAGAGGGCGCCGAGTCACTGCATCGGGAGCTCGCCCAGGTCGATCCGGCAGCAGCGGAGCGCATCGACGCGCGCAACGTACGCCGCGTGATCCGCGCCCTGGAGGTCTATCACGAGACGGGGAGACCCATCTCAGAGCTGCAAGACAAGCGCCCGCCCAGCTACCGCACGCTCCAGATAGGGCTCACCATGCCTCGCCCACAATTGTACCGGCGAATCGACGCCCGCATCGAGCGTATGATTGAGCAGGGCTTGGTGCAAGAGGTACGCGATCTCTTGGCACGAGGCTACAGCCCCGATCTTCCCTCCATGTCCGCCTTGGGCTATGCCGAAATCGTGCGATATCTCCAGAACGAGATCTCTTTGGAACAGGCAGTAGCTCTTATCAAGCGTCATACGCGACGTTTCATCCGTCACCAGTACAATTGGTTTCGTCTCTCTGACCCTAGTATCTGTTGGCTCGATGTGACGATGCCCTGTTTTCGCCAGGATGCGGAGGAATTGGTTCGTGCTTTTGTCCGGCAGGATTAATCGCGCCGTAATGCGAGGAGTAGGCCGTGCGCTCTGACCCTTCCGGCAAGCGCTCCGTCTCGTTCGTGCTGGTCGTTTTGGCCGCTATCGCCTTGTTGGCCGCCATTCAATGGCTGCGCCAGCGCAACGCGCCGCTGCCTACAACCGCCAAGCTGGTGGTGATCAGCGGCGAGGCCGTGATACAGCGCGCCGATGCAGGGACCGATCCGCCCTTGCGCGCTGGTGGATCGACCACGTTACAACGGGGTGATCAAGTACGCGTCAATGCGGAGGGGCGCGCCCGGTTGACCTTCAGCGGCGGCGAAGTGATCGAATTGGGCGCCGATACCCATCTCGCGGTGCTGGAGCTGCATCAGGCGCCACTTTCCCGCGGCCTGGTGGTAATATTGGCGCTTCAACAGGGCAAGACATTGACGCGCATCCGGCACATGCTCTTCCAGGGCAGTCGTTTCGTCGTCGAGACGCAGGTAGCTACGGTCGAAGCTCGTGGAACGGTGTTTGAATGCGATGTGCTCGCCAAAGATCGTATCTATGTGGCGGTACATGAGGGGGTAGTCCGCGTTTCTATGGGCGAACAATCGCTCGAGCTGGAAGCGGGCCAGGGGGTAGAAGCGCGTTTAGGCCAGCCCCTAACGCCGATAGTTGTGTCCGCCCCGCTGCCGGGCGAAATCGCACAGGGCACAGCCGCTGCTTCTCCGACCGGCTCGCCCTTGGTCACCGAGATGCCCACCTTCACCGATTGGCAAAAGACACTCTTCCCTCCAGTGCTTACCCCCACGCGCCCGGGCGATGCGGCGCGGCCCAAGGCGGCGCCGACCGTTGCCAGCGAGCATTACGTCGTGCAGGCCGGCGATACCCTTTATAGCATCGCTCGCGATCTCGGCGTAGACTGGAAGGCCCTCTGGGAGGCCAACAAGGACATCCTCGCCAGCCCAGAGCGCATCTATCCCGGCCAGCAGTTGCGCATCCCGGCGCACTAAGGAACCCCCCTGTGGCTGCCCGATAGCCCGGAAGCCGGCGCAGTAGGCTGCCTTCATGGAGCCGGCCGGAGGGCAAGCGGCAGAAAGAGACGCGGTTGGGGCGTCGTCGGCACGGTGGGCTCCGGCGTCGGCGCAATCAACGTTGGGACGGTGGGTTCTACCGCCGGCGTAGGAGATAGAGTCGGCACGGGCGTCGATTGCAAGGCGATGGCCTGGCTCTCGCTCATATGGCCCAAGCGGTCGGCGATGCGGAAACGCACATGGGTGCCGCTTTCAACAGGGGCGCGTAACGGCACGCCGAGGGTTGTCCCGCTCGGCACCGGCAGGGAAAGCGGTTGCCAAGGATCCCAGGTGAGGCCCCCGTCGCTCGACGAGGCCCATTCGGCACGCGCTGTGTCCAGGCCGGAATGGCGATCTTGAACCCAGACACTGCCCGGACCGTAATGAAACCACTGGGGGGGCGTGCGGTCAACGCCCACCTTCAGCTCCTGATCGTGGGTATTGCCTGCTTGGTCGCGGAAGCGGACGATGAGGCGCTGAGGGCCCTCGACATCGCGCAAGGCCCAAGCCACTTGGGGGGCCATGGGCTGCGGCGCGCCGAAAGCGATCACCCGATCGAGGAATAAATCGCCCACCCCGCTGAACCAGGTGCGGAATTCGAGCCCGTCGCGTGCGTCGGGGGCGGCGCAGGTCGGCCATTGGCTGCGATAATCCAGGGCCAAGCGGAACTCTTCGTATACACCGGCGCGAGAGAAATCGGCACTGGACAAGGGGCGCAACGTATAGGTGCGCGCGCCCGATCCGCTCGTCTGGTTGTCCGCGATGTCGAGGGTGGCCAGGCCCACGTCCCCATCGCGATCGGGCGTTTTGAGCCGAAAATAGACCTCATAGGATTTCCAGCTCGGCAGGTCGCAGGTATAGGGGCCATACCAGGCGCCGGGCGCGTCCAGCTTGCCTTGCCCCCACCAGACTCGTCCGTTGGACGCCTCGCCATCCTCCACAATGGTGCCGCTGCCAGGCGCGTGGTACAGCTCTTCGCCCTCCCACAACCAGTCGTTGCTGAACTGAACGACTGTAGCATCGGCGCTGCTCAACCGCACGCTCACCGTCGGCAAGCTGACCCAGACAGGAAGCCAGGCCGTTCCATCTGGGGGCGTGTTATCGACCATCACTTGGCACTCGTCTTGATCGGAGCCGGCAGCGTTTAGGGCCATGACGCGCACGGTGTGGCCACCTTCCGTCTCCTCCACTGTGTTCCATTTCCAGGTAAAGGGAGCGCTGTTGTCCACAGCGCGCAGAACACCATCGACATAAAAACGCACTTCATGGGTGGAAGCGCTGGCCCGCACTTGGAGATCGGCGACCGCACGGATGTGTTCGCCGGCGGCGGGGAAGGAAAGGGCGACGTGAGGGGGCACGTTGACCATCTCGGCCAGAATTTGCTGGCGGATCATCGGCAACAGCGCGTAAGCACGGTCTCCTGGGCAAAGGGTATCGGCGACGTCGCGATGCCCCAAGATCGTGGGCAGCATCTTGTCGATAAAAAAGCCCTGGCCCATGGGGTCGAGAAAATGGTCGGCGCATTGCCAGGCCAGAAAGCGGATCAAACCCTGCAACATCGCTGTGGGCACATCGCGCTCGTGATAGTTGCCGATGAGGGCTATGCCGATGCTACCGTAATTGTATTGCAGGGCGTGGCCACCGACGACGCCGGGGCCGCCTGCGCGCCCCTCATAGATGTTTCCGAAGCGGTCGACAAGATAGTTATAGCCGATGTCGCCCCACTCGCGGATAACGGCGTGGTAATAATAGACAGCGCGTACCGCCGCCGCAGGATCGACCTCCTCATCCCCAAAGACAGTATGATGCACCACGACGGCACGCACAGGGCGATACTCCGGCGCCCAAGACATCAAGCTTTCGTCTGCCCCCCATTCGGCCCGGCGGATGATCCGGGGGGCCGCGTCTGCCGTGGCGCTCGGTGCCCCGGACCATTCTGCGCTGGAGGGGCTATCGCCAGCGTCGATGCACACCAGGCGCAAGTTCCTGAGCATAGGCCTCTCCTCCGCGCCGGCGCGTAGCGTGATGCGCACCTGGAGCATCTGCCCTTCGCCGAGCAGCAACTCGGACGAATAGAGCCCTCGGCGATCCGGGCCATCCTCTGCAAGGGCCAGCGGCTGCCAAGGGCCCCAAGTGATACCATCCGCTGAGAGGCGTACCTCCAGGTTCAACTCGGAACCGTCGGGCAGATGGGCGAGCCAGGTAGCGCCAACGGCGATAAAGGAGAAGGGAACACGCCAGATCTCCGAGGTATAGCGCCCTTCATGGGCATCGATGTTCAGCGTCAACTCACCATCTGAGATTTCTGTGACGCGCAGCCCCTCGAAAGTGCCTTGCAACCAATCCTCCACGGTGCCTAGAGAGAAGCTATGAGCCCGGGTCGTGCCCGTCTCCGGGGTGGGTGTTGGTGTTTGTGTAGCGGCGGATTCTACACGAGGCCCGCTGAGCGAGCCTTGTGTCGGCCAATGGGCGACATGGCCCTGACCATCCTCAACCCAGAAGTGATAGCGATGCTCCCCAGGCGGCAGTTGTGTGCTGAAGCGATATTCCAGCTGATCGTCGCCGGAGCCGGCCACCCGATCCAAAGCATAAGAGCGGCCATCGATCACCACGTTGACCACCGCCGGCGGATCTAGCTCGGCGCGATAAGAGAGCGTGTAGGTAAAGAGGGTATGCTCGTCGCCGTCGGTTGGATGAAGCCCAGCTTGCACGATCTGCCCCGCCGAGGGGGGCGTTACGCTAATGCCGGTATAATAATGTTTGAGGATCTCGACGTATGAATAACCCTGAGAGGCCATGGCGTTGGCGCCATGTTGGCACATCCCTACGCCATGCCCCCACATAAAATCGAAGCCACAAGAGCAGCTCACGCTGCGACAATAAGGCAGGGCATTGCCCCAGACCTCCTCGCTGTTGCGCGTGTGCCCATCGCAGTGGGCAAAATAAAAAGCGGAGATGATATGCCCCTGAGCGTCTCGCGCCACGATGCCGTGGGTATCCTCGACGGCGCGGTCGGTGCTGTCATAATGAACCGGCTTCCATACCTGGCAATGGGTGGTGGTGCATACATCGGCCCCCTCGTGTCGATGAGCCGCGCGTACGCTGGCAAAGCTGCGCGCCGCCACCGCCTGAGCGCGCAAGGCCTCCGGATGCCAAGAGGGGGGCATCTCGCTGCCTACCACGCCTTTAAGGTATTCGTCCATGTCCATGACGACCACAGTGCCGTCGGGCATAAGCACACGGATCGTCTCCGGCACCTCGGTGACCGCCGAAAGCCCATAGCCTCGGGCCATCTCTTCCGGCGGGAACTCGGCCTCGTGCAATTGCAACACCTGGGCATCGATGGCGCTCGCCTGATCCGGATCGGGATTTTCGGGGACCATTTCCACTAGGATCTCGGCTTGGCCCCCGATTGTCGCCTGTTGATCGACGAGGGTCATGCCGAGATAGCCGGCGGCCTCCACGCGCACCTCGTACACGCCCGGGGCCACCATCAAACGAAAGCGCCCTTCCTGATCGGTGAGCGTCGATGTTCCGCCTGCGCCGACCCATGCGCCGACAACGGCCTGGCCACCGCTCATATCGATGACCCGGCCTTGGAGAAAAGCCCCCGCTTTCGGCTCCATGCTAGGCCCATTCGCCCCGCTATGGGGCGCGAGCATCAGGCCCAAGAGCAGGCCGAAACAGATCAAAAGTGACCATTGGCGCCGCGCTTCAGGAATCATGGTCCCCATTTTCAAAGGCTTAGGCCCTACGAGAAGCGACCTGATCTGCAAGGCGGGTGGGCTCTGGCAATCTGTAGCCCGCACCACAGCGCAACACGATATCTATCGCACTTTCAAGACGCACTTTGTGCCCGATAGATACGTATATCGGCTTGACATTGGTGCGGGTGCGCAAGACGGCGCCGATGATCTCATCTTCATCGTAAAGCAAGCTGTAGGAACCTCGCTCGCGCCCCGGCTCTTTGTAGGTGCCGATGAGCCGCGATTTGGCGCAGCCTATCGTGGGGTGATCGAGCAGGATGCCTATATGGGTGGCGATGCCCATCCGTCGCGGATGGGCGTACCCTTGTCCGTCGAAAAGGAGGACATCGGGCGTGTGCTCCAGGGCGGTAAGAGCATCCAGGATGGCTGGGCCCTCGCGGAAGGAAAGCAACCCGGGCACATAGGGAAAGGCAATGGACCGCTCTGCAACCGAACGTTCGATCTCTTTCAGCTCGGGCAAAGACATGACGACGACGACCGCCCGAGCCAGGCCCCGTTTCACGCCTACATCCACGCCGCCCACTAAATGCAGTTCGTGAAACCCGTTCTCTTGTTGGAAACGCTCGCGCAATTGGAGCTGCAGGGCTACCGCCTCCTTGGGAGATAGTTCCCAAGGGTGGCTCAAAACCGGTTTCATGGGGCGTTTCTCCTTATGCCGATAGAAGGCGGCTAGAGCAGTCGTTCGGTAGCGCCCGCTAGCTCCACAGCCACCAGTTCCTGCTCGGCAGGCCCCTTGAAGGGCGCGGAGGGCAGCAAGCCATAGCGGTGGGCAAAGAGAGGGTACAAGTCGTTGGCATCGCGCACTATTTCCAGGTTCCAGTCAATATGCTGCTCGGTGAACATAAAGGCCACCTGCTGAGGGCCGCCGATGCCGCCATGACAAGCCCATTGATCTTCAAAACAGATAACGGTGCCCGTTTGGGGATCGTAATGTCCCAAGGCGATCAGATCGCCCGCGTTCTTCATGCGGGCCAAACGCCGGAGGTAATGGACGTTGTCCAAGCCATCGAAGGGAAAAGCCTGAGGATCTCTGCCCAAAGCCCGGCGCAAGCTGGTCGAGTTCAGAACGGCGCGCCCCTTTTTGGTGATTAGGATCACCTCGCCATCCTGCCGGGCGAGGAGCATCCCGATGCTGGGATGTTGTGCCAGGCCCTCCACCAAACGCGGGGCAAGGGCTTCGATCTCGCGCAACTCCAATTGCTTTTTGTGTTGGGCCAGGTAGAGATGCGACAAAGAGCCGGCGCTGCGCACCACCAGGCCCACGGCTACCCGCTCGACCTCCGAGATGCGGCGCATAAGTCGTTTGTGCAAGGCCCGGCGTACCGAGCGGGCGATCCGGCCCCAGAACGAGCCCGCGTTGGCTTCGATGGCCCGAAGCTCCTCTTCCAAATAGATCTCCTGGAGCGCGTCCCGCTCCATACTGGCCGGGCTATCGATCAATTCCAGGCAACCATCGGCACAATCACGGGCCAATTCGCCGAGGGTGCCACCGAAAACGCGTTTGAATGGC
>JACIWY010000131.1:5042-8689 GCA_014360745.1 Chloroflexota bacterium | reverse complement strand
ATCTGTTATCGGCCATTGGAAAAACCCTCCCCTATGGTTGTAAGTATAGAAAGCCTCAGCCGATCTTTTGCAATGCGCCGGTGGAAGCGTCGACCTCCTTGACGCTCCCCCGCCGGCGGGTAAAGCGCACCGTGACCAACTCGCGCCCGGCCCGGAAGCGGCTGCTCAACACCTCTCCGCGACCAAAGGTGGTATGAAAGACCTGATCGCCCTTGTGGAATTGGAGCTCGCGCATCGGCCGCTCGGCGGGCGAAAGCCGATGGGCGGCCAGTGTGCCTCGCGCCGTGCGCGCTAACAGCTCTTCGATCGCCCGCTGACGGCTCAATAACAAGCCCTCGGATGGCACGACGAGGCCCATCCGCTCAGCCAGAGCCTCCGGCTTGGCCTCGCTCGCCTTTCCCTGCCCTTTCTGCACATCGACGAGCGCCGCCAGGATCGAGCGCGCCGCTCCCTTGTCCAGATTCTCGTTGCGCAGCCGACATGTCCCCGATTGGATACAACTGGGGCAACCGCTGCGACAGCCGCAGCGGGCCACCGTATCATGGGCAAAACGCAACAATTCCTCCGCCCGCTGATAGGCCACCTCCGCCAACCCGATACCGCCTTCATAGGCATCGTAGAGAAACACCGTCGGCGCGCCCACGCCCGGATGGCCGGGATGATCGTAACCGCCTACGTCGCGAGGATCGCACATCACCAGCAAAGGCATGATGCCGGTCAACAGATGCTGCACGGCGTGCAGACCGGCCGCCAGGCGATCCAATCCCCCCTCCTCGCCCCCCTCAAGCGGCTGCCCCGTCGCGCCCTCGGCGATGGCGCGCAGCTCCGGCGGCAGTGCCAGCCACATGGCCGTGGTGTGCAAGCGCATGACCAACGGATAGTCGAGATTGACGCGCTTGACCAGGGCATCGCTGCCCAGTTGTCGCTCCTGGTAGCTATGCACCGTCTCTTGAACCAGCACATCGCCGAGCATCACGACGACCGGCAGCCCGCCCAAATTGAGTGTGCGCTGCGCGCGCGTCGCCTCGATCGTCACATGAAGCGCGCTGCTGGAACGGGTATAGTTGGGCGCCGGCTCTTCGCGCACGGTGATGACCTTGCGCTGGCGATCGAAATGGATAACCCGATAATCCTCGCCACCGTGTTGATAGATGGCTCCCGGGTGCGCCTCGCGGAAGGCGTTGGGAGGCTCTATGGTGCCGATCTCGGCGCCCGACCCCTCGCGCCCCTCTTCTACAATGCGATAGACCTCCTGGCTGGCTGCCCGCAACGAGACCTGCAGATGCACATCCCGCCGATCCTGGGGGTATTTCAGGCATTGCCCACCCTCGCCATCGTCGCCTTGCTCCAACAAGCCAGCCCGGAGCATTGCCTCCAGCAATTCCCGCGTGTCCGCGGGCAAATGGGCCATCTCCTCAGCGCCGAAGGGCAACTCCTTGGCCGCACAGAGCAAATGTTTCAAGCGAATATGCTGATTGTGCAGATCGACGGTGGCTCTCTCGTGCGGCTGGCTAAAGAACTCCTGGGGGTGGTTCATGTAATACTGGTCGAGCGGGTTCTGCGAGGCGACCAAAAAGATCAACGCGTCACGATGTCGACGCCCGGCGCGCCCGGCCTGCTGCCAGGTGGACATGATCGTCCCCGGGTAACCGGCGATGATCGCCGAATCGAGGCCGCCGATATCGATGCCCATTTCCAGTGCGTTGGTGGTGATGATGCCGCGAATCTCGCCCAGCTTTAGCTTGGTCTCGATCTCTTCCCGTTCCTCGGCCAGATACCCGGCGCGATAGGAACTGATCTGCGCCTTGAGTGCCTGCGAGGGCTCCTCCTCGATAGCCGTCTGGCTCATGCGCAACATGCTCTCGGTCAGCCGCCGCGCCCGGGTAAATACAATGGTATTCAAGTCAGCGCGCAGGCAGCGCAATAACAGATCGACCGACTCCTGAGCATAAGAGCGCCGCACGTTCGAATCCGTCTCTCCCACCAAGGGCGGATTCCACAACACAAAATAGCGACGGCCGCGCCCGGCCCCATCCCGATCCACCACCGCAAAAGGGCGGCCCGTCAAGGCCTCGACCAACTCGCGAGGGTTGGCGATGGTCGCCGAGCCGCAGAGAAACTGGGGATCGGAGCCATAATGTTGGGCCATCCGCACCATGCGCCGCAAGAGCTGGGCCATATTGGCGCCAAAGACGCCGCGATAGGTGTGTACCTCATCGAGCACGATGTAGCGCAAGTGGCGCCACATTGTCTCCCATTGGTTATGCCAAAGCAGAAAGCTCAGGTGCACCATCTCAGGGTTGGTAAGCAAGATATGGGGATTGCGCGCCCGCACTTCGCGACGTTGTGCGCCATACACCGCCCCGGTGTATTTGGCCACGCCCACGGCATCTGCCCCCAAGGCCAGGTTCATCTTGAACAGTGCCTTGAGCTGGTCGTTAACCAGGGCGTTGATGGGGTAAATATAAAGCGCCTGGGCCGAGCGATCGTTTAGGATCGCTTCTAGGACGGGCAGATTGTAGCAAAGCGTCTTGCCACTGGATGTCGAAGTGACCACGACCACGTTTTCACCTTGACGGGCCCGTTCCAGCGCCTCTACTTGGTGTGTATAGAGCTCCCCGACGCCCATCATCGCCAGCGAGCGTTGCAGTGCCTCCGGCAGCGGCATCGAAAGCGCAGCATAGGCGGGCCGGCGGGCGGGCAGCCGCTCGACATGCACCACTTGCCCGCCAACATCGGCCCCCATTTCTTGGACGATATCGGCCAACACTCCTTCGAGCGCGAATCGCCCGCCCTCATCGTCGTGGCGCAATTCACCCGGCGCCCATTCTGCCTTCGTCATACGAACTCCGATGCGGCGCGGAAGGGTTACGCCTTGCCGCCCCCTCGATTCCTCTTGAAATGCTCTACCGTAGCGCGCAACCCCTCATCGAGGGGCACATGCACCTCCCAGCCCAAGAGCTCTTTGGCCTTGCTGGCATCCAAATAGGTGCGGAACACTTCGCCCAACTTGGCCGGCCCATGCACCTCCTGTGGATGCACGCCGGTGATCTCGGCCAACCGATGAAAGATCTCGTTGATCGACGTGCCCACACCGGAGCCCAGGTTGATGATCTCCCCGCCGCCCTTGTCCAAGGCCAACACGTTCGCCCTGGCAATATCGCCGACGTAGCAAAAATCGCGTTCCTGTTCACCGGAACCGTTAATGATCGGCTGCCTCCCTTGCAACATTTGGGCGGCAAAGATGGCCACTACACCCGCCTCACCATAAGGATCCTGTCGCGGCCCATAGACATTGGGATAGCGCAGAACCGTATAATCGATATCAAAATGCTTGCGATAGATGAATAGGTAATGTTCGACATGATGCTTGCTGGCGCCATAGGGGTCAAGAGGTTTGATAGGATGCTGCTCGTCCACTGGTAGATACTCCGGCTCACCATAGACTGCGCCGCCAGTGGAGGCATAGATGATCTTGCGGCAATCATAAGCACGGGCCATTTCGAGCAGGTTGAGCGAGCCAATGACGTTTACCTGCGCATACAATACCGGCTTGTCCATCGCCTCGCGCACATTGGCCTTGGCCGCCTGATGGCTGACCACCTCCGGGCGTTCCTGGCGAAATACTTGCTCCAGCGCCTCACCAT
>JACIWY010000131.1:0-5032 GCA_014360745.1 Chloroflexota bacterium | reverse complement strand
CCTCGCCATCGCGCAGGTCGACTTGATAAAAACGCGCCTCCGGATGAACATTCTCTCGTTTGCCGGTAGAAAGATCATCTACCACGCTCACCTGGTGCCCTGCCGCGAGGTACGCGTCGACGACATGGGAACCGATAAAGCCTGCACCTCCCGTGACCATTATCTTCATGACAACCAAACCTCCTTTATCTTATGATGAATCTAGAGGCCTTTGGAGCGCAAGATCGAAAAGAGCAACCATGCCCCCAAAAGCCCGGCGACCAAGAACCCGATCTGTGGGATGGGCAACCCGATGTTGGTAAAGGGAATACGAAAGATGCTAGCATCGGCGCCGGCCAACAACAGCAACGCCGAGCCCACGATAATGGCGGCCACGATAATGCTGAACGAAAGCCGATTGCCGAGCGCATCCAGGTTGCCGAGCGCCTCTTGCAAGTCACGCACGCTGATGCCTACGGTCAGTTTGCTTTGTTCCAACTGGCTGGTGATGCTATCCAGGCGCTGCGGCAAAACCTGCAAGATCTCCTCGACATCCCGCAGGGTTCCGATCCCCTCCACCAGGCTGCGCCGGAGCGAGAAGCGTTCCCTCAATAGTTCCAGCACAAAGGGCTCTAATAGCTCGCTGACATTGAATGTCGGGTCGAGCCCGCGCGCTAATCCCTCTAACACCAACACCGTGCGGCTGAGCAAAGTCAGATCGGGCGGGAGCCGGACATGGTGACGAAAGGCCATCACCATGATATCCTGCAAGAATTGAAGCATAGGCACACTGGCCAACTCGGCACCGTAATAACGTACGATCAGGCGCTGCATATCCCGCCGCAGCGGGGTCAGATTCGAAGCCGGCTCCACGGCGCCCATGCGTACGAAAATGTGCACCATGCTATCGGCGTTGCGCTGCACCAGGGCAAAAAGCAGATCGCCGAGATCCTCACGGATGCGCGGCGTCAAATAGCCCACCACGCCAAAATCCACCAGCCCGATCGTGCCATCATCGAGCAAAATATTGGCCGGATGGGGGTCGCCGTGAAAGATGCCATAATCAAAGATCTGGCGCAAATACACCTCGGTGATCCGCTCCGCCACGCTGCGCAGATCATAACCCCGGGCGCGCAGCCTGGAAAGCTCGCTCAGCTTGATCCCCTCCAGAGCTTCCAGCGTCAGTACACGTCGCGTGGTCAAATCCCAGTAGACGCAAGGGACGCGCACATCGGGCAGCTTGATCAACGAGCGTAGACGATCGGCATTGCGCCCCTCAGCGGTATAGTCCAACTCATCGCGCAAGGCCTGAGAAAACTCTTCCAAGATATCCGTCAACCCATAGCGGGCCAACGTCTCCGAACGCGCTTCGAGAAAGCGCGCCTGGGTCATGAGCAGGTGCAAGTCGGCCTCGATGGTACGCTCGGCGCCCGGCCGCTGCACTTTGACCACGACCTGCCGTCCATCATGCAACACAGCGCGGTGCACCTGGCCGATAGAGGCGGAGGCGATAGGAGTCGGCTCAAAGTGAGCGTAGAAACGATCCAACGGCCCGCCCAGCTCTCGTTCTATCGTCTCGATGATCTGTTCGACGGGCGCGGGAGGCGTGTCGTCCAGTAATTTGCTCAGCTCGAGGATATATTCCGGCGGCAACACATCGGGGCGCGTGCTGAGTATCTGGCCCAGTTTGATAAAAGTAGGCCCCAATTCTTCGAGCGTGCGCCGTACCCGTTGCGGCACCGTCATCGCAGCCGCACGACTGTCCGCCTCGACACGCCTCGATCGCCAAGGAGAAAGAAAACGGATCAAGCCGGTCGTCTCGGCGAGGAACCCCAATCCATTTCGGATCAGCACTTCGGCGATATGCCGCGCTCTAGAGATCTCGGCAGCCGTGGTTCTTAGAGAAAATCGAGGCGCCACAAGGGATCACCTTTCCAAATCGGAGCACATAATGAGAAAATTATACCATAAAATACCTCGGCGGAAACGCGCCCATTCCCTTCGAGCTCTGCGTCGAACGGTTAACCGTAATTGGTTGCCGATAGCGGCTATGGTACAATGGCCCCACCACACTCGTCCAGGATTGTAATCTTTGGCATCCATCTCGCTCGCTAAACAAAGGGGCTCTGTATGGCAGCGCCTTCTTGCGGCCGTGTCGGCGGTCTTCCTCTTGTTGGCCGGATGTGTGCCCACTGTGGTACGCAGCGCACACGAGGTCATTTTGGTGCGTTACGAGGGGGGGGAGTTGGTCATTCTCGACGACGATGATCCTCTGTATCAAGAGTTCCAAGCGCAGGTGCTGAGCGACCCGGCGACGGCCCGCTTGCTTAACGTGTTCGAGCACACCACCGAGGCTTTTCTGGCCACGTCGCGGCCCTCCTCTCATCCACAGACACTGGCCAATAAGCCGATGGTCATCCTCGACACCCCCCGTGTGGGCACATGGCGCAATATTGCGCCCAAAACCTCTCAGGGGGAGCGGGTGCCCGTCGAGTTGGCTTTCGGCGTGGGGCATGAGGGCCAGGTAGATCTGGACAGGGCACGTCGCGATTTTCCTTGGGCCGTAGGGCCGGCGCTCCTCGATCTGGCCGAGGTGCCCGCGCCTCAAGGGGCAATGGAGACAGAAACCCCTCTTGATCGCCCGACGACCGAGCTGTTAGCCTTGCGCGCCGGGTTCGTCGCCGCGCTGAAAGCCCTCCACGCTCAAGAGCAGGCGCGGGCGGCAACCGCAGAGTTGGAGGCCATCGACCAACCTTTATCTCCCTCTCCACGCCCAAGCGATGTCGCCCCTCCACCATCGAAGGAGGCTTGGGCTACGCCCGCGTTTGTAGCCGCCTTTTTTCAGCGGCTGCTCGCCGAAGGGAGCGACTATTACCCACAGCGCTACATGCTGTGGTTCGCGAATTACGACGCCGGCGAGACGATATACGGCAAGGTGTTATTGGCCCTTCTGCACATGTCCGGAACAAAACAAGTTTCTATACAGGCTTTTATCCACAGTTACTGCGAGCTCTTTCCGGCGGAGGAAGAGACGGTGCTTGGCCTGGCCTCGAGCGTATTCGGCGAAAAGCCCAGAGCATCTGTAGCGCCGGCGCCTCAGAAACCGCCAAGAGGATAAAACGGTGACCGCCACAACAGATTTCGCTGTGTTGAACCTATCGGGCTGTTCGGGCTGTGAAGTGGGGTTGCTCAACGCCGAAGATTGGATCGGCAAATATCGCCTGGCCTATATGCCCTTGATCCTTTCCAGCGAAGATTTGCCCCCGGTGGACAAGCTTATCGTCAGCGGCTCGGTGTACACCGACGAGGATCGTTATCGTCTGCGACAGGCCGCCCGACGCGCCCATCAGATCATCGCTGTGGGCACTTGTGCCATCTCGGGGGGTGTGGCCAACCTGGGCTACCGCGACGAGGTACGCGAGCTCTTTTTTCAGGCCACCGAGCGGCATCAACTGCCGCGCATCCTGCCTAGGTTGAGGCCGGTGGATGCCGTGGTGCCGGTAGATCTCTATGTCCCCGGTTGCCCGCCCATGCCCCATCTCTTTACCGCCGCCTTGTTCAACCCGAAAGGCTACCAGACGGCCAAGACCGTCTGTTTGGATTGTGGCCGCCAAAAGACGCGCGAGCGCCCTTCGCGCTTGCTGGGCTTTCAGCGCGACGTGACGGACCCGGTGAGTTGTCTCATCAACCAAGGTTACTTGTGCGTGGGCTCTTCGACGCGCGGTGGATGCCATGCGCCCTGTACCCGCGCCGGTCACCCTTGCGTAGGCTGTCGCGGCCCTTCGGATGGGTTCATCTCGCGCTCTTCGCAGGAATGGTTCGAGGCCATGGCCCGCGTCTTTCAACGTATGACCGATATTCCTCCCCAAGAAATTGACCAGGCGCTGCATTCGCCGCAGTTGTCGCTGTTCATCTTTCAGTTCGCCGATTACGCCGCCGTGCCTCGAGAGGTAGAAAAGGTGCTTTAGATGCCCACGTTGACGATTCCGTTAAGCCGCATCGAGGGCCACGCTCGGGTGGCTATCGAATTCCATGACGGCAAAACGTTGGCCGTACACTTTCAAGCCACCGAAAAGCGCGGCTTTGAGTTTTTTGTGCAAGGCGTCCCCGCCGAACAACTCCCCGTCATCGTCGTGCGCATCTGCGGCGTATGTTCGACGGCGCATCATATCGCCTCGGTCAAAGCGCTGGAGGAGGCCTTTGGCGTCGAGCCGCCCCCCAAGGCCGTCACCATCCGCGGCCTCATGATGCTCGGCCAATTGATCCAGAACCAGGCTACGTCGATGTTCCTCTTTACCATGCCCGACTTTACCGGCCGTGAGGGGCTGCCCAGCTTGTTCCACTTGGATACGCAAGATACCGGCATTGCCGCGCGGGCACTCCAGGTACGCCGCCTGGGCACCGATTTGATCGCCTTGGCCGGCGGGCAGTTCATTCACCCGGTCAAGGCGACCATCGGCGGCGTCCTTTCGGGCATCGCCCATGACGAGGCGCGGGCCATGCGTCAAAAACTGCAAGATAACCTACCCGTGGCCAGCGAATTGTTCGCCTACTATCGCGAGTTATTCCTCGGCTTGCGAGAGCGCATCGGCACCCTGGGCGATGACACCCCCACCCACTACCTGGGAGCCGTAGAGCCGCGCCATACCTACTATGGCGGCGCATTGCGCATCATGGGCCCCGATGGGAGCGAGGAGGCCACTTTCCAGGCCTGTGACTATGCCCAATATTTGACCGAAGTGCCCCTGGAACGCAGCTACTCCAATGGCACGCTATATCGCGGCCATATTGTGAACTGCAACTCGTTGGCGCGCGCTAATATGTTGTCGGCCATGGGCACGCCGCTGGCTGACAAGTATCTGGAACATTTTCACCACGAATGGGGCCATCCGGCCCATGCCATTTTGCTCTTTGACCTGGCCCGAGGGATCGAATTGATCTACTGCATTGAACGGGCTATCGAGATCCTGGGCGAGGACCTCGAGTCGGGGCCGCTGCGCGTGGGCTATACACCCGCCGATGGCGAGGGCTGCGGCTTGGTCGAAGCCCCTAG
>JACIWY010000130.1 GCA_014360745.1 Chloroflexota bacterium | reverse complement strand
TGAAGAGGGGATCGAGCCGATCGTCCGTTTCGCCCCTGATCTGATCGGGGTCACGGCGATGACTAACAACTATCACAGCGCGCGGGAGATGATCGGCTTGCTCAAGGGGCGGCTGAGTTGTCCTATTGTCATGGGCGGTCCCCATGCCACCCTTTTCCCCGAGCGGATGATCACCGGCGACGGGATCGCCTCGGCTGCCATCGATTATGTCGTCGTCGGCGAGGGAGAAGACACCCTGCGCGATTTGGTCCGCGCCCTGGGCGCCTATGGCTTTCATCCGCCCGAGGCCGTGCTGAGCGATATCCGCGGCCTGGTTTGGGCCCGGAATGGGCAGGTGGTGCGCAATCCCGAACGGCCATTGCGCCAAGACCTCGATGCATTGCCCTTTCCCGCGCGGCATTTGTTCGCCTTGGAGCGTTACGGCCTGTGCGCTCCTGGGGGCGAGCCGATGGTCACCGTGCTTTCCAGTCGGGGGTGTCCTTATCATTGTAGTTATTGCTTCAAGGGGATCGTTGGGCGCACCTATCGTCAGCGTAGCCCCGAAAACGTCTTGCGCGAACTGAAGCTGTTAACGGACGATTATGGTTATCGCCATGTGTATTTCATCGATGATCTGTTCACCTATGATCCCGAACGCCTGGCGGCTATTTGCCAGGGGATGATCGCCGCCGAGCTGGATTTGCGTTGGCAATGCCTGGCTCGCGTCGATCGCGTGCGGCCCGAATTGCTGCGCCTCATGTATCGTGCGGGCTGTCGCGAGGTGCATTACGGCATCGAGTCGGGGAATCCGCAGATTCTTCGCCATCTGGGCAAGGGCATCACGTTGGAACAGGTCCGCCAAGCTGTGGCCTGGACGGTGGAGGCCGGCATCTTGGTCAAGGGCTATTTCATGCTGGGGCTGCCCGGTGACACACTGGAGACGATGCAACAGACTATCGAGTTGGCCGCCGAGTTGGAGCTGGATCAGGCCATGTTCAGCTTGACTACCCCCTTCCCCGGCACCCGCCTGTGGGACGAATTGGTGGCGCGCGAGCCGGGTATCGAATTCGATCACGATTTTTCGCGCGCCTTTTACTATGCCAACTATGAACAGACGGTAGAGCCTTTTTTCAACCTGTCCCACGTGTCGGATGGAGAGCTGACCAGGTTGGCCGCCGAGGCCCAGGCACGCTTTCAAGAGGCCAAGCGGCGCCGCAAGTACGTTCGCGCCTTGGGGTCGCAGTTGGGCGGCCTGTGTTATCGTTTGTCTACCATAAGGCCGCTGCGCCGTATGGGGCACGCTTTGCTCAATCTTCCGCCGGTGCGCGATCTGCGCCGGCGAGGCTCCCTGCACAGATTGGCCTCCTTGGGACACTATGACCTGCAAGAGGAATTTTCACAGAAGTGGAATTAGCTTCAAAGGTACGCCGTCGTCTGCAACGTTACAAGCGCGGATTGGGAATGTCTTGGCGCTATGTGCATTATCGCCTGCGAAATCCCAAACCATGGGCGTATCCCGATCGAATGTATCTGGAATCGACCAATGCCTGCAACCTGCGCTGCATTATGTGCCCCACGGGCCGTGGTTTGAGCCAGCGGCGCAAAGGGTATCTCGACTGGCATCTCTTTTGCCAGATCGTCGACGAGATGGCGCCCCATGTGAGCATGACGACGCTGCACATCTGGGGCGAGCCGCTCTTGCACCCGCGCATCATCGACATGATCGCCTATTGTCGTGCTCGCGGGCTACATGCCGAGCTCTCGACCAACGCTGTGTTGCTCACGCCGGAGATGAGCCAGGCCATTTTGGACGCGGGCTTGGGCGCCATTTACCTATGTTTGGACGGCACGACGGCTGAGACGTATGAACAGGTGCGTCGCGAGGCCTCTTTTGAACAGACCCAGGAACATATTCGACGTTTTCTGGAATTGCGCGTTGCCGGCGGTTATGAGCGGCCGTTGACCAAATTGCAGATCATCGAGTTGGCGCCCACGGTTGAGCAGATCGAGAGCTTTAAGCGCATGTGGGCTGTGCCCGGCGTGGATCGCATCAACATCAAGGCTTTCGATTCATGGGGCGATCAAATCTCGGATATCAGCGCTTTGCGCCCTCAGGATAAACCGGCGTTGCCGCCTCGCTTCCCTTGTCCTAATTTGTGGTATCACGTCCACATCTATTGGGACGGGACGCTGGTTTGTTGCGATCGCGATTTCGACGCGCGCTACCCCTTGGGCAACGTGGGCGACGGCGTCATGAAGGCCTGGCGCGGGCCGGCCATGACCGCCCTGCGCCGCAAGCATATACGCCGCGATCTCGACGACGTGCCCTCTTGCGGGCAGTGCGTGGAATGGGCCTGGTGGCGCCCTACCTGGACGACGGCGCAGGGCAACGCGCCGCAGGCGCCATCGTAGGGGGCAAAGCATGTCGTCCCCCCTGCAAAACGCCAACCTGATACGACGAATACGCCGCCGGTTGCCAAGCGGCGCGAGCCTTTTCCTGCCGGGCATTCTTCTCCTGGCCGTGGCGTTACGCTGTTATGGCCTCGCCCGCGAGTCGCTTTGGCTGGACGAGGCCACCAGCCTCATGCTGGCGCGCATGGACGTGCCCACTTTGATTCGTTGGACCAGTCTCGACATTCACCCACCCCTTTATTATACCCTTTTGCACTTTTGGATCCGTTTGGGCGAGAGCGAAGCAATCGTTCGTGGCCTCTCGGTGATGGCGGGGGTGTTTGCCGTAGGGGTCATCTATGCCTTGGGAGAAGCCTTGTTCGACAAACGAACGGGGCTCTTGGCTGCCTTATTGTTGGCCGTGGCGCCGATGCATGTCTGGTATTCGCAAGAGGCGCGTATGTACGCTTGGGTGGCGCTGCTCATGGCTGCCTCGTTGCTGATGGCCCTTCGCGCCTGGCAGACGGGCCGCTGGCCTTGGTGGGTGGGGTATGTGCTCATCACCTCGGCGGCGCTCTATACCCATTACTATGCGGTGTTTGTCGTGGGTGTCGAGAACCTGCTCGTGCTCTATGGGCTGTTTCGAGGATGGGCCAGGGGGCGCCTGCTGCGGGTTTGGGCCTTGGCCCAGCTGGGGGTATTCCTTCTTTTTCTGCCTTGGTTCCCGATCTTTTTGCTGCCCATCACCATCGGCGGCGGCGGTTGGATCACCATGGGCGTGGGGCGCCCCTCCCTGAGCGCCCTGGCCCAAACGGCCGTGCTCTATATGGTCGGTTTTGGCCGCGAGTTGTATCCGACGTGGTTGCGACGTTTGGGTTATTTACTTTTCGGCGGGCTCTTGGTGATGGGGGCCTGGCCTCAGAGAGAGCCCAAACCCATCGCCGGGCGAGATGGGGTTACCTTGCGCCCCGTTGAGGCGCTGGGGATGACGTTGGGCTACTTGGCCTTGCCTTTAGGGTTGGCCTGGGGCGTTTCACAGGTGTTCAAGCCCATGTATTCGGCGCGTTATATGCTGCCCTTCTTGCTGCCCTTTCTCTTGCTGGTGGCCCGCGGGGTGGCGCGGTTGCCTCGCGCTCTAGGGCAGGTGGCGATGGCGGCGCTGGTCGTTCTGGGGCTCGTTGGAGTGCAGGCCCAGGTGACGGCCTTGGAGAAGCCGGATTGGCGCGGCTTGGCGCAGCGCCTGATCGAGCGGAGCGAACCGGGCGACGTGGTGCTTTTCATGCCCGGCTGGCATGCCAAGCCCTTCGACTACTATGCCCAAGGCGCCCTCGACCTGTACAGCGATGTGCCGATCCCGGTGCCTCGTTATGGGGAAAAGGCCCTGGCCGCCGTGGATGAAGCACTGGTCGGGCACCGGCGGGTGTGGTTTGTGTGGGAGAATGAGCATTATACCGACCCTGATGGTGAGGTGTTCAAGTATCTGTTTCAGCATTGTCGACTGGTCGAGAACGCGCCGCTAGAGCGGGTGGGGCAGGTGATGCTCTTTGCCTATTGTGCGCCGGACGAGGCGGGCAGATGATCGGTAACGAGACGCGGACCGGCGAAAGGGACGCCCGCCGGAGAGATCTCCTGGCTTTGAGCGGGGCTTGTTTGTTGGCTTTGGCTTTGCGCTTGTACGATCTCACCGGCGAGAGCCTCTGGTACGACGAGGCTTACAGCGTGTGGACCGGTCGCATGGCGATCAGCTCTCTGCGCACTTTGTGGGAATGGCAGATCGAGTTCCCCCTTTACTATTTGCTGTTGCACTATTGGATCCGCTGTTTTGGCTATGGAGAGCTGGCTGTGCGCCTTTACAGCGCCCTGGCCGGTGCAGCGACGGTCATTCCGCTTTATCTGTTGGGCAAGCGCTTATTTGACTTGCGCGTGGGTACCGTCGCCGCCTTGTTGTTGGCCGTGAATCCTTATCATGTTTGGTATTCACAAGAAGTGCGCATGTTTCCCTGGGCCATCCTGCTGAGCACCCTTTCGCTCTATACCTTTTGGCAGGTGCTCGACGATGGCCGCCGGCGATGGTGGATCTTCCACGGGCTGGTCACAGGGCTGGGCTTTCATGTGCATTACTATATTCTTTGGTTGGTGTTAGCCCAGGACCTGTTCCTGTTCGGCTGGCTATGGCGAAAGCATGGCCGGCCGTGGGATGTCGCCGCGCGGCCTCTATGGCACGCCTGGGCGGCGGATCAGGCGATTGTGTGGCTTTTGGCCTTGCCGGCGTTCTTGGTTTTTAGGACCAAAACGCAGCAGTTCAATCAATGGGGTTGGTTGGCGGAGCGCTATGGCGCCCCTAACTTGGATCGCTTGGCCGAATTGACCCTGGTTTTTGCCACCGGCCTGGGCTTTCCCGGCGCGGCTTTCTGGGGCTGGGGCATAGCTTTGGCTATGGTGGGCTTGGCGGGCGGGGCGGTTCTGTGGGGCATTCGCCGCGCAAGAGATCCGCTCAAGGTGGCGCTGGTGGTATCGTCCGTGGCTCTTCCCCTACTATGGGTGTTTCTCATCGGGCAGTGGACGGCGCTTTGGGTGCCAAGGCACCTGGCGCTCTTTTTACCCTTCTTTTTGCTGCTCGTCGCGCTAGGGACGGCGGCCCTGCCCCGTCATCTGATGGTGGGCGTTGTGCTCTTGTTACTGGGCTGTGGCATCTATAGCCTGAGCGGCATCTACCGCGTGCCCCAAAAGGAGGATTGGCGGAGCGTCGCCGCTTATCTGGCCGATCGCCGGGCGTCGGGCGATCGCATTGTCCTTATGGATGCCGAATGTCGTGTGCCCTACGAATACTATGCCGAGCGCCCGGCCGACTTGGAGATCAGCCGCTTTGCCGACGAAGCAACGTTAAAACGAGCAACCGAGGAGATCCTGGCCATGTCCGCCGGCCGAAGGATCTGGTTAGTCATCAGCCATGCCGATGGCAGCGGCTTGCGGGCCAACCTGGAAGCCGCCAAAGAGTTGGAGCGCTTGGAGGCGCCCGAGTTTGTGGGCATCGAGGTGGTGGGCTACCGATGGCGCTGACGCAGATGCCACACATTCGAGAAGGGAGCTGGGCGCGAGAGGCGGGAGTCTTTTTGCTCTGGGCGCTGCTGGCTCTGACGATGACCTGGCCGCTGCCCCGGCATCTAGGCGATGCTGTGCTCGGCCCGCCGGGCGACAACTTGGAATATGTCTGGAAGATGTGGTGGTTCAAACACAGTCTGTTGGAAAGGAGGGCCTCGCCCTTTTTCAACCCGGACGTGTTCTACCCGATCGGTTATCCATTGGCGCTCTCGGAGACGACATTGGCGCATACTTTGTTGGGCCTGCCCCTCACCGTGTTGTGGGGAGAGACCGTCGCCTATAATTTTGTGATCCTGTTTTCTTTTGTGCTTAGCGGATATGGCCTTTATCGGTTATTGTGCGCTTTGGGTGCCCGGCCCTTGGCCGCGTTGGTGGGTGGGGCAGCGTTCGCTTTTTGCCCTTATCGCTTTGCCCATTTGGGGGCGGGACATCTGCCGCTCATGGGCACGGGTTGGGTGCCCTTTCTCTTTTTGGCCCTGGAGCGGCTTGCCCAGGCGCCGTCATGGCGACGGGGGGTAGCTGTCGGGACGTTTTATGCGCTGACAGCTCTATCCTCTTGGTATTACGCGCTCATGTTCGGGCTCTTTGGCGCGCTGTTTTGGTTGGCGCGGGCCCGGCCATGGTGCACAGGGCGCCTCGCTTGGCAAGGCGCCCTGGCGGCCGTTCTCACGGCGTTCCTGTTGATCGCCCCGGCTGCACTGCCGATGTTAAAATTGTACGTTGGGGGCCAGACACGGTATGATTACTCACTATCTTATGTGGATCGCTGGTCGGCCAGCCCGGTGGATTTCGTCTATCCCAACGCGATGCACTCTTGGTGGGGGGCGGCGCTCACTCGTGGGTATTATCAGAACATCCACGAAAATATGGTTTACCTGGGGATCATCGCCATGGCGCTCGCTATTTGGGGCTTCATGGGGTATCGGGCTGTGCCCTTTGTCCGCGTCTTGGCCCTGGTCGGCGCGCTGGCGCTGGTGTTGGCCTTGGGCACCACGTTGCATCTAGCCGGCGAGCCGGTCTATGTGCGCGTGCCCGAGCGGGTGGAGGAGCTTTTTGCGCGGGGGATGTATGTGCTGACGGGCAAGCTGGCGTTGAATCGGGTGCGTTTCGGCGCCTTGCGCCGGCCCGGCGCCATCGTCTTGCCTTTGCCCGGCTTGTTGGCCTACTTGTTCATGCCTTTTATGGACGCCATGCGCGTCTGGGCGCGTTTTGGTTTGGTGACCATGTTCGCTGTGGCGGTGTTGGCCGGGTTGGGTGCCGAATCGCTCCTGGCGCGTTTGGATGGGCGGGCCGGCTTTGGACATCTGGCCGGTGTGGGGTTACTAGCCTTGGTATTGCTCGATTTCTGCGTGGCACCCTATCCCTATGGCTACACCAAGACGATGGGTCAGCCGGTGGACGAGTGGCTGGCCCAACAACCACGCGCGCCGGTGATCCAGTTCCCGTTGGCCAAGACATGGTACGGTTGGGCTCTTTACCCTAACTGCATCCATGAGCAGCCCCTTGCCTATGGCTATGGCACCTTTGTCCCAGCGGCCTATCGCCAGGCGGTAGAGGCCCTGGCTTCATGGCCGTCCGAGGAAGCCCTGGAGTGCCTGCGCCATTGGGGGGTGCGTTATATCTTGGTCGGGGCGCGCAGTTATGGCGCCCGATGGCCCGCTTTGCAGCGCGAGCTGGAGGCCAATCAAGGGCTGATATTTCAGGGGGTGTTTCGAGATCGGCCGCGCTTTTACGGCGACCGGCTCTTGTATCTGGTGCCGCCTGCGGATACGGTGCCGGTGACCGAGTTGATCAACGGGCCTTTGACGGCTTATTTGCGGGACGAGATCTATGCGTATGTCCTCCGTTGAAAATGTCAGTATCTCTAACGATAAGGGACGAGACCGATAGGACGACTTTAATTCCGGTGGAGCTAGAAATCGAGGAGTGCACATGATACCCGTTGCCGAGCCCGATCTTTCAGGCAATGAACTCAAGTACGTCAGCGAGTGTGTGGAGACGGAATGGGTCTCCTCGCTGGGCAAATACGTTGGCGCTTTTGAAGAGGCGATGGCAGCCCGCTGCGGCCGGCGCTATGCGGTGTCGGTCTGTAACGGCACGGCGGCGCTGCATCTCGCCCTGGTCGTGTTGGGTATCGGCCCCGGCGACGAGGTGATCGTCCCCTCGCTGACCTTTGTGGCCACGGCCAACGCTGTCCGTTATACTGGCGCGACGCCGGTGTTTGTGGACGCAGAACCGCGTTATTGGCAGCTCGACCCGGAGCGGTTAGAGACCTTGATCACGCCTCGCACCAAGGCTGTCATCCCCGTCGATTTGTACGGCCACCCGGTGGACATGGACGCTGTCGAAAAAGTCGCGCGCAGATACGGCTTGGCCATCATCGAGGACGCCGCCGAGGCCCACGGTGCGCGTTACAAAGGGCGGCCTTGCGGGGGCCTGGGCGACATGTCTTGTTTTAGCTTTTACGGCAACAAGGTGATCACCACCGGCGAGGGCGGGATGATCCTCACCGACGACCCGCAATGGTACGAGCGCGCCCGCTTTTTGCGCGACCATGCCATGTCGGCCACGGAGCGCTATTATCATCCCGAGATCGGCTTCAACTATCGGTTGACCAACATTCAAGCGGCGCTGGGCCTGGCGCAGGTGGAGCGTATCGACGAATTCATTGCCGGCAAACGGCGCCATGCTCAACAATATGCAGCGCGCCTGTCGGGCGTGCCGGGGATTACCCTGGCTCCTGAGGCCGAATGGGCCTTTAACGTCTATTGGATGTATTCCATCCTGGTCGGGGAAGCCTATCCCCTGACCCGCGACGAACTGATGGCCGCATTGCGTCAGCGGGGCATCGACACACGCCCCTTTTTCCGCGCCATTCACACGTTGCCCCCTTATGTCGGGGATCATGCTTTGCCCGTGGCCGAGGATCTGGCGGCACGAGGCATCAATCTGCCTAGCGCTACCAAGCTGACCGACGAGCAGATCGACTATATCTGTGACCAGATCATAGAATTGGGGGCGAAAGCCGGATGAGCTTCACCCAGGCCGGGCCGGCAAAGCCTATCGTGCGCTCGAGAAGAGCGAGGGCCCATGTCGAATGGTTGGTTGCCTTGGTCATCGTCGTGGCGGCGACGACATGGTTGATGACCAACTGGCTGAGCGGCCAAGGGTTGCCCACCTCTCATCGCCGCGAATCGCTCACCGATCTGACCATTACCTGGATGTTTCGCCAGG
>JACIWY010000013.1 GCA_014360745.1 Chloroflexota bacterium | reverse complement strand
TGTTCCGGCTATAGATTATTATAGAAGGGGGTCAGATGCCCGGCACTTTCCAAGTGCCGGGCATCTGTTATCTTGGCAACGTATCAGCCGCGATGATGATAGACTTCCCAGCCCAAATAGCGAGAGAAGGCTTCTTCCAACGCATCGGCACAGCGAGAGGGGTTCATGGCCACGTGGTGTTCAAAGCCATTAGCGCAAATGTGATGGAGCAGGAGCTGAAAATTGGGGATTTCGATCACCCCATAGCCGCCAAAGGTTTCCACGCGGTCGTCGGTGATGCGCCCTTCACCCAGATAGCTACGGATCCACCCCTCTTGATCGTTGGTTGACACACGGCAATAAGTCACATCGGTCGGCTTGAGCGGCCCCACCAAGGTTCCATATGTATTCTCCCGGCCCACGGTGCCGGCGATGATTTCTTGATAATCCATGCGCGCCTCACCGCCGAAAAAGACCTGGGGCAGGTTGCTACAATGAAAAATCACGCCCTTGTTGGGATCGTCGCCATAGTTGTTGTTCCAATCCAGTAGGGCGCTGGGGCGACCGGAGGCCAATACCATGGCGTACATGCCCACCAGGCCGGAGATGTCGGCCTCGCAGGCACTGGGCAAGAGCTTGTTGCTCAACATGCTCATCGCTGTGCAGGGCACGACGCCATAGAACTCTTCCATCGCCGTCCAGCACTGGACGGCGATACCGTTCAGTTCATGTTCGGCGATCCAATCCTCGATGACTAGGGCGAATTTGGCCATCTTGGCCAAAGCGTCGGTGGGGATGCCTTGAGTGGCTACATAGCCTTGGATCTCGTCCAGCTTGGCTTTCACTTGGGGATCATTATCGGCCAGTTTCCAGGCGCGGCCAAAGACTTCGGACAGATCGAGAGTTTCGACAGAGATGCCGGTATTTTCCAGCAGCTTTTCGCTATACCGGACGGTGATAAACGCAGCAGGACGGGCGCCAATCTGTCCCAGGCGTGCCTTGCGCAGGCCATTGACGACACGGCAGACCGAGCCGAACCAGGCCAGGTCTTGGCGAAAAGCATCTGACTCGGGATCGACAGTGTGCAATCGGGTGAGGCTGTAGTCGATGCCGTATTGGGTCAAGTTGTTGCACACAGACATTTTGCCGCAGAAGCTATCGCGCCGGTCGGCGATGGTCATCTTACCCGCCGTATCGGGGGTGGCCTGGACAAGCACAGGCACGTTCAGCCCGGCCAAGCGGATGGCATCGGCGATGCCGCGCTCCTCGCCAAAGTTGGGCAGAGTGACCAGGATGCCGTCGATTTCAGCGCGATGCGCTTTAAAGAGCTCGGCGCACTTTTGTGCTTGTTCATACGTTTCCACTGAACCATACGGGGTCTCTTCCGGGGTCAGGCAGATGGCGCCGAAACCCTCTTCCTCAAGCACTTTGAGGATGGTCTTGCGGCCTTCATCGGCCAGATGCGAGGGAAAGAAACCGCGATTGCCAACGATGACACCCAAGGTCGTCATGGATAAATCCTCCTTCTTGCTTGTAAATAAGCGGGGGTTATTATGGCCGGAAGAGGCCAAGGCGTCCAGCGTCAGCTTTCCGTTTCTTCTTCGGAGCGGCGTTCACCAAAGGCGATGTCTAGTGCGCGCTGCGATACGGCCTCATAGACTCGTTCGAGGCGTTCGATTATGGGTTCGTTGCCGCTCAGACCCGGATCACCCAGAATGCGCAACACTTCTAATTTGATGTCCGGGGGAGCTACACGAATGTGCACGTTTTCGGCCTCCGGGCCGATCTGCCAAAAATCGGCCAGGCGATGGGCCAAAGCGGTGTCTTGGGTGGGGGAATGGGGGCCCAAGTCTTGGTCCGAGGCGATCTCGAAGCGTGTGCGCTGGGCGCGCAGGGCGTCTAACACTTGATCCTTGGTACGTCCGCGCAATGTAAAAAGCAGAAAAGGGTCGTCATCTACCTTCTCACCCGCCAATAGCAGGACAGCGGCCACATGCTTGCAGGGCTTGACAGGATCAGGGCAAGAACAGGTGGCTCGAAAGTCCGCTTTACCTGAGAGCTCGTTTTCTGGGTTTTGGGCAAGGGAGCTGGGAAAGAGGGAAAGGCCAACTCCGGCAAATAACAAGTCGATGTCGGTGGACATCTCACCATTGAGAAGCTGAGCGGTGTACAGCGCGTGAGCAGCCAAGGCCTCGATAGCCCGTTGCCACTCGGTATCGCTAAAAGGCGCTATTTCTATGCGTACGCCATAGGGCTCCGGACGGGTACCTTGGACCTGCCCTAGGATAGCGCCCGGCTCGATGCGCAACTCGGTGACCTGCCCGGCGCGGGCATAATGGCGACCTCTGCTCAATCGGGCGCCGTCGATCCAGCGCGCCAGGGCTCGTAGCCAACGCCCGGCCCACCAATGACGTGTAAAAGGGCCGCGTTGATTGCGGGCTGGAAGGCCATGTTCGGGACGTAGGGCCCTCGTTTCGCCCCAGCCCCAATAGCGATTTACGATACCTTCGGGATCGTTCTCGTCTTGCACGTGTTCTTGGCGGTCTTGGGACATGAGCTATTCCGTCTCCACTGCCTCGGCGCGCAGAGTGATAAGGTCGCGCAAATCCTCCGTGCTCAATTCCGTAAGCCAGCTTTCGCCCTGACCGACGATGTTGTCGGCCAAAGCTCGTTTACTCTCGATGAGCAAGTCGATACGCTCTTCGAGGGTGCCCAGGCAGATGAACTTGTGCACTTGGACATCGCGCATCTGCCCGATACGATAGGCGCGATCGGTGGCCTGATTCTCCACGGCCGGGTTCCACCAACGGTCAAAATGGAAAACATGGTTGGCGCGCATCAGGTTAAGGCCGGTGCCCCCGGCTTTGAGTGAGAGGACGAATATCGCGGGGGCACGCGGGTCTTCTTGAAAGCGTGCCAACATAGCGTCGCGCTGCTTCTGCGGCGTTCCGCCGTGCAGAAAGAGCACTTCCTGCTCAAAAACGTTCTGCAAGTAACGCTGCAAGATTTGGCCCATCTGAGCGAACTGGGTAAAGACCAAAGCGCGGTCGCCGACCTCTAGGATCTCTTCCAACATCTCACGTAGGCGGTTCAGCTTACCCGAACGGCGCCCGACCTCGGAGCCATCGCCGAAAAAGAGGGCCGGATGGTTACAAACTTGTTTGAGCCGGGTGAGCATGGCCAAGATTTGGCCTCGACGGCGCATTTCGTTGCCCTCTTCTTCGGCCTGACGCAAAGAGTTTATGGCATTCTGTACGACGGCCTCGTAGAGGGTGGCCTGCTCACGAGTCAGGTTGCAATAAACTTTGTATTCAAACTTTTCCGGAAGGTCTTGGATGACCTGCGGATCAGTTTTGACGCGGCGCAACAGGAAGGGATGTACGAGCCGCCGGAGCTGCTCGGTCGCCTCGTCGTCTTGATAGCGCTCGATCGGGATGGCAAAAGTGCGCCGGAAACTCGGCAGAGAGCCGAGGTAACCCGGGTTTAGGAAGGTCATGATCGACCAAAGCTCCGACAAGCGATTCTCCACAGGGGTGCCGGTGAGGGCCAGGCGAAAATCACCCTTTAACCGGCGAACGGCGGCGGCCTGTTTGGTGAGAGGGTTTTTGATGTTCTGGGCTTCATCCAGGATGATATTGGCCCAGTGTACACGCTCCAGATCCTGAATGTCGCGGCGCACTAGCCCATAGGTGCTGATGACCAAGTCACTCTCCAAACTTTGCTGCACGAATTTGGAGCCCTCTGCACGGCCACTGCCATGGTGCACGACAACGTTCAAATGAGGAGCAAAACGGGCGACCTCGCGTTGCCAGTTGCCCACCAACGAGGTGGGACAGATGACCAGAGAGGGGGCCGTAGCGCCGTTTTGGGAACGTTCGTGCAGGATCAGGGCGATCGCCTGGATGGTCTTGCCTAAGCCCATGTCGTCGGCCAAGCAAGCGCCAAAGCCCCAACGTCGCAAGAAAGCGAGCCAGGAGAGCCCACGCACCTGGTAGGGGCGTAACGTGCCGTGAAAATCGGCAGGCGGTGCGATAGGGGTGACGTGGTCCTTTTGCGACAGAGCCTCCACCAACTCGGCGAGGCGGTCGTCCAGTTCGACGTCGCTGACTTCTAGGCCATCCAGTTCCGTCTCGGTGCCCAGGGCGAGGTTGAGTGCCTCTGCCAGGCGCAGCTCGCCGCGTGGACCGTGTTTCTCCCAAAAGGCAATCGCGGCCTCGACCTGATCGGGCTGAAGCATCACCCAACGGCCTCGTACTTGCACCAGAGGGGTCTTGAGAGCCGCCAGGCGCTCAAATTCCTCGCGGGTGAGCGTCTCGTCGCCCAAGGCTAATTCCCAGTCGTAGGCGATAAGCGCATCCATGCCCAACATGCCAGAGCCACCCATATCGGGGTTGGTGCGCAGGCGGGCGCGGACGTGCAAGTGAGCATCGGGGCGGTTCCACCAAGGCGGCACCATGACGCCAAAGCCGGCGCCTTCCAGCAAGCGCGCGGTCTCGCGTAAAAAGGCATAGGCCTCTTGAGCCGTCAGCGTGGCCGCCTCGGGACGCTCCTGATTGAGGCTGCGGCGAATGGGCGGGCAAAGCCGAGCGGCCGCTCCCAGGCCTTCCAACAAGCGATCCTGGGGGTGGTCGAAGCGGCGATTCAGATAGCTCAACACGGCGCCGCGCTCACGCCACACTTCGGGAGCCGGCACCAGCAGACTGGGGTCATCCAAAGCCTGTAAAAAGTAGCGCAAAGTCCAACAGGTAGCCTCTGGGGCATCGGGTGCCGCGGCCTCTAGATCGGGCGGTTCGAGGCGGAAACAAATGCGGAAAGAAGCCCCCGATTCTTGCTGCGTTTGGTAGACCCAATCTTGCCAGTGTTTGTAGAAATCCGTCAGCTCCGCTTCATGAACCTCGGGCAGGGCGAGTTCGTTAGTCGTATCCCATAGCGCTTGCCACCACATCTCGGGAATATTGGCCTGACGACCGAATTGGCGCATGCTGCGCAAGCGGGCATAATTGCCGGGTCGGGTGTCGGAAGCAGCACGTCCCCATTCGCGAACGGCCACGTCGACCATGTGATTGATAAAGCTTTGCAAGACGGTCATCGGCGAGGGAGCCTCGTCGAAATCGAGATGGCCTCGTTCTCGAAAGACGGCCCGACAAGCCGGGGGCATAGCGTAAGCTAGGGCTTCCATGCGCCGTTGGTCCTCTTGTTCCAAGACGGGCAACCACACCGCTTGGACGGAGCCGTTGTCGGAGCGCAGACCGGGCACGAATCGTTCGCGGGCCAAGAGTTCTAGAACAAATTTGGCGACCAACCCCCAATAGCGTAGGTCGGAACCTATGAGATGGACACGGCCCGGCCGCTCGTCGTCGAGGGGCAACATGACCAGGATTTCGATCATTTGCAAGATAGGGATACCCAGCCCCTCCACGCGCCAAGGGCGTAATTCGATGGCCAAGGTCTCTGCAGGGGCCGGCGCGGTATCTTCTTGCAAGGGCACCAACCTCCGAGGGACGATTGGCCCCGTGGGGGTGGAGGGCAAGGCGACGACGCGGGTAAGGCGCTTGGCCCGGTGCCAGTCGCTCGTGCCCACGAAACGAGCAAGCAGATCGGCGATTTCGATGCTCGTCGCGCCGTAAGGGTGGCGTGTGATCTGGCTTGTCGAGCGAGGAGGCGGGGTCGAGATGGGCTCCGAAGCCCGTTCGGCCCACACAAAGAAGACGATCCCTTCTTGCTTATCCTGGTCGACAAGCCAGGTGCCGTGCAAGATCGATCTCATCGTCAAGATTTGCTCCATCGAGCTGAATTCAAGCGCTGTCAAGAGTAACGCCATATTATACGCCGATACGCGGTTAACGTAAAGAAACGCCATGGCTCGATAGTAAGGTTTCGGAGGCTCACTGGCGTTGACGAGAAGGGGTAATTTGCGATAAGATAGGATAATCTATTGCTCCCAAGCGTTCTTCTGGCAGGGGAGTCGTATTCCAGGTGCAAACAGGTGGCGGGCCATGCCCGCCACCTGAAGCACTTATATATGGAGAAAAATCGAGATGAGACAATCGGTCACGATCAAGGCGGGGGTGCGTTCGTTGCCTCGGAATATTTGGGCGGTGAGTTTGACCAGCTTTTTTATGGACATCTCCAGCGAGATGGTGCTCAATGTCTTGCCGCTCTTTTTGACCAGTGTGTTGGGTGTGCGGACGAGCATCATCGGGCTGATCGAGGGGATCGCCGAGGCGACGGCCAGTTTGTTGCGGATGTTCTCCGGTTGGTTTTCGGACAAGCTGCGGGCGCGCAAGTGGTTGGCCGTTGCCGGTTATGCCATCTCGGCCCTGGCCAAGCCCTTTTTCTATATCGCCGCTTCATGGCCGGTAGTGTTGGCCGCGCGTTGGGCAGACCGCGTGGGCAAAGGAATACGCACAGCCCCTCGCGACGCCCTGGTGGCCGATAGCATCGTCCCTGAGCAGCGGGGGTTGGCCTTTGGCTTTCATCGTGCAGCGGATACCGGCGGTGCGCTCTTGGGGTTGATTATCGCCTTTTTTGTGGTGCGCGCGACCCAGTTGGGAGCGGCTGATCTTACCGGCGAGACATTTCGTACGCTGGTGTTGATCAGTTTGGTACCTGCTATGTTGGCGGTGATTTCGTTGGCCGTCGGCGCCCGCGATGTCCCTCCCGCGGAAGAGATGAAAAAAGCCGCGCCCCCCAAGATTACTTTTCGGGGGCTGGGGCGACGATTTACGATCTTTATGCTTATCGTGGGGCTATTTGATCTGGGCAATTCTTCGGATGCCTTTTTGGTGCTACGCGCTCGCGAACGAGGGCTGGATCTGCTGGGCATTTTGGGGATGTTGATCACCTTTAACTTGGTGTATACCCTGGTTTCCACGCCGGCCGGGGCTTTGTCGGATCGAATAGGCCGCAAGAAGATTGTAGTGGGCGGCTGGCTGGCCTATGCTCTTATCTATCTTGGGTTGGCTCTGGCCGGCGCCGGATGGCAGGTCTGGATATTGTATGCTCTCTATGGCGTTTATTACGGCATGGCCTATGGGACGATCAAAGCGATGGTCGCCGACATCGTTCGTCCGGAGCTACGCGGCACGGCATATGGTACCTATAACGCCGTCCTGGGCATTTTGGATTTCCCCGCCTCCTTGATCGCAGGGTTGCTGTGGCAAGGGGTAGGCGGCTTTCAGGGATTTGGGCCTTCGGCTCCCTTCTTGTTCGGCGCCGTGTTGGCGTTGGCGGCGGCATTGTGGATGCTGTTCTGGCGTTTTCCCGAGCAAAGCATCAATAATATATGATGCCGCTTCTTTTTGGAAATGCGCTTATGCCTCGAGGTATTGTAGGAGGATAGGACAATGTCCGTTAACCTGCTTTCTCGGCGCTATCCGCTCTCGGTTATTCCCGGCTTTTATGCTTCGCAGCCGGGCATCCAATTGGGCACCAAGCTCAGCCCTGATGCCAGCGAGGAGGAAATCGCCTTTGTCAAACAGTTGGGCATCGAATGGGTGACCACCTACCTGCCTCGCCCGGAGGATCACACGGCCGAAAACTATAGGCGGCTCAAAGAACGCTTTGCTCGTTACGGCCTGCAGATCTATCGCATTCAAAACCCTCGGGGGCAAAACGTGCCCGAGATCATCCTGGGATTGCCCGGTCGCGATGAACGCATTCAAGAGTTTGTGGCCTATATCCGCGCCCTGGGCGAGGCGGGGATCTATCATGCCACCTACGCTCACCAGGCCAATGGCGTTTGGCGCACGGGGCGAGAGACATTGCGCGGTGGGGCGAGCCATGTGGGCTTTCGCCTGCACAAGGCTGGCCGCGGCGCCTGGGCAGGCACTGTCTGGCAAGGGGAATACACGCATGGCCGGGCTTATTCGGAGGAAGAACTATGGGAAGCCTATCGCTATTTCATAGAGCGCGCCGTGCCCGCTGCCGAGGAAGCGGGCGTATATATCGGGGTTCATCCTGACGATCCCCCGCTTTATCCGTTGGGAGGCGTGCCGCGTTGCATCTTTGGCACCTTTGAGGGGTTCCGTCGCGCCCTAGAGATGGCCGATAGCCCCCATTGGGGGATGTCGATGTGCGTGGGGAGCTGGCTGGAAGGGGGCGAGGCTATGGGGGCCGATGTTTGTGAGGCAATTCGATATTTTGGCGGGCAGAAAAAGCTGTTTCATGTCCATTTCCGTAATGTCACAGCGCCGTTGCCCGAAGGATTTGCCGAGACCTTTCTCGATGACGGTTACATGGATATGTATCGGGTGATGGAAGCGCTCCATGAGGTGGGTTTTGACGGTGTGATCATCTCGGATCATCTGCCCGACATGGTCGGAGGATACTATGCGGCCGAGGCGTTTGCGATCGGCTATATGCGGGCGCTGTTGCAGGCGGTCGAGGGACGGGCATCGAGAGAACAGGCCGAGGGGGGACAGGAGTCCTGATGCGCAGCGTACGACGGATTCATTATGCCTGGCTGATCCTGGTCATGGGCACGCTGGCGGTTTTCGGCGCGTTAGGGTTGGCGCGTTTCGGTTATTCGGTAGTTTTGCCGGCCATGCAAGAGGGGTTGGGCTTGAATAACACCGAGGCCGGCGCCCTGGCGACGGCCAATCTGTTGGGGTATCTGGCCTTGTCGGCCATCGGTGGGGCGCTGGCCGCTCAGTTTGGGCCGCGCACGACGATCTCTTGGGGGTTAGTCGTGTGTGGCGTGGGGATGTTGCTCACGGCGACGGCGCAGAACGCTTTTACGGCTGCCCTGTGGCGGGCGTTGACCGGGGTGGGCAGCGGCGCGGCCAACGTCGGCGTGATGGGCATGATCTCCGGCTGGTTTGGGCGGCGCCGCCGCGGCTTGGCCACCGGTATCGGCGTGTCGGGCTCTTCGATCGGCCTGGTCTTTGTGGGGCCGTTGGTGCCGCGCATCTTGGAGATATTCCCCGAAACGGGCTGGCGCATGACCTGGCTCTTTTTTGGGGGGATCGCCTTGTTGTTGGCGGTGGGGAGTTCGTTGATTCTGCGCGATCGCCCCTCGGAGATGGGGCTGGAGCCGCTGGGACGGGGGGAGGATGAACGATCCGTCCCCCGCCAAACCAACAAGGGCCTGGAATGGGGGCGCGTCTATTGTTCCTGGCCGGTATGGCAATTGGGGTTGATTTATGTGGCTTTTGGTGCTTCTTATATCATTTATATGACCTTTTTTGCCAAGCATCTTATGATAGCCGGCGGATACTCTCGCGAACAGGCAGGCAGCCTTTTTTCGGTCGTAGGCTTTGCCAGCCTCTTTTGTGGGTCGGTTTGGGGCGCGCTGTCGGATCGCATCGGGCGGAGATGGGCGCTGTTCGGCGTCTATTTGATTCAGGCGCTAGCCTATGCACTTTTTGCGCTTTGGGCGGTACCGATGGGGTTTACGCTATCCGCGATATTCTATGGTCTCACAGCCTGGAGTATCCCTGCTATCATGGCCGCAGCCTGCGGCGATCTATTGGGTAGCGAACTGGCGCCAGCGGCGTTGGGCTTTATTACCCTGTTCTTTGGCATCGGGCAGGCAGCAGCGCCGAGCGTCGCCGGGGCGATGGCCGACGCGACGGGGTCGTTCACGGGGGCGCTTTTGTTAGCGATGGGGCTGGCGCTGCTGGGGGCACTGGGAAGCTTGACCATTCGCAAGGCCGATTAGGCCCCTTTGAGCCAATCGGGATTCTCATAGGCCGGGTTCGGATAGGTGTAAAACCCTTTACCGGTCTTGACGCCCAATTCGCCACGTTCGATCTTGTCCAAGAGGATTCGTGGGGGCAGGTCGGAGGGGTCTCCAGATTCGGCATAGTAGACGAGCTCGATGTCACGCACCACATCGAGGCCGATGGCATCCATCTGGCCAAAGGGGCCGCGCGGCGTATCGTACATGATCATCCAGGCGCGATCGACGTCTTCGAAGGAGGCGATGCCTTGGTCGACGACGCGCAGGGCCTCTTTTTTGACCGCGCGCCAGATGCGATTGAACAAGAAGCCGGTGCTCTGTTTGCGCACCATGAGAGGCGTGAGCCCGGCAGCCATAGCATAGCGACGCGCCGTTTCCAACGTATCCGGCGTAGTGCGTGTGCCCCCCATGATCTCGACCATGGGCGCTTCGCGGACGGGCAGGAAAAAGTGAAGATTGAGCACTTTTTCGGGACGGTTTGTAGCGTCCTCTATGAGGGCTACGCGCAGCGACGAGGAGTTGGTGGCCAGGATCGTTTCCGGCGGGCAGAAGCGGTCCAGGTCGGCAAAGACGCGGCGTTTGAGCGCAAGGCGCTCCGGCACGGCCTCGATGACGAGGGCGGCTTGAGCGCAAGCTTCTTGTAAACTGGTGGTATAGTGAATGCGCTCGAGAATGCCCCGCGCTTCGGCGGCGGTGATGCGCCCGAGGCTCTGGCGACCTGCGGTGATCTGACGGTGCTGGCGGGCGGCGTTCTGCAAGGCGCTCTCCTGTAAGTCATAAAGATATACGGTGTAGCCATGTTCTGCACTGCGCAGGCTGATCTCCGTACCCATAGTTCCCGCGCCGATGACGGCCAAGACCTCAAAGGGGCGGATGCCGGTCATAATTCCAATCTCCTTGGCGTAAAGTGGAATGTGCACCTATTCATTGTAGCGCAGAAATAGCACAAGAGAGAATTTTGGCGACGCGCTGCCCGTTTTCCCTGGCAGGATGATTGAACCTGCTTTGACACCGGGTGGGGTGGTTTTACAATCGGGATGGAGATTGGCAGTGGAGTTGAACGCTAAAGCAGGGGAGCCCGTGTGTGCCAAAGGAATGATACAGTGAGGACGATGAAATGGTTCTTTATTTGGTCGTTGTTGTTGGGGTTGCTGGCCGGCCCGCCATCAGTAGCCCAGACCTCACATGTGGTAGTCGTCATTGAGGTAGATGGGGTAATCAATCCGCTGACGGCGGAATATCTGCAGCGGGCGCTGCGCCGAGCGGAAGCGACAGAAGCGGCGGCGCTGATCGTGATGTTGGATACGCCGGGTGGGCTGGAATCGGCGATGCGCGACATGGTGCAACAGATCTTGGAGGCGCCGCTGCCGGTTGTTGTCTATGTATACCCTCAAGGAGCACGGGCAACCTCGGCGGGGATGTTTATCACGCTGGCCGGTCATGTGGCCGCTATGGCGCCGGCGACGCATATCGGCGCGGCACATCCCGTGCCTTTGGGGGGCCAACTCGATGAAGTGACCGCCGAGAAGCTGGCCAGCGATGCGGCGGCGTTGATTCGCGGCGTGGCTGCCGCTCGTGGACGCAATGTCGAGTGGGCCGAAAAGGCGGTGCGTGAGAACCTCTCGCTGACAGCCGAAGAAGCGCTGCAAGAGAAGGTCACCGACTTGGTGGCGGATGATCTGCAAGAGCTTCTGCTGCGTATCGACGGGAGGCGGGTGACCACTGTGCGGGGAGAGATTACATTGCACACAAGCGGGGCGAATATAGAACGGATGGGTATGAATTTCATCGAGCGGTTGATGCATCTCATCAGCGATCCCAACATCGCTTATCTGCTTCTCTCGGCAGGGGCACTCTTTTTGTTGGCCGAATTGTCCGATCCCGGTCTAGGCGTGGGGGCGGTAGGCAGCGCTATCTGTTTTATCTTGGCCTTTCTGGCCCTGGGTAGCTTGCCGGTAAATTGGGCTGGCGCGGCTTTATTGGCGGCGGGCGTGGTGCTTTTTGTCGTTGCTTTGCTCACCGATGCGGATGCGGTGGTTACGATCTTGGCTCTTGTTCCGTTCATATTGGGTTCGCTGTTGTTATTTTCGCCCTTCACGCCCCGCTCACCAGCTATGCCAGACTTGCGCGTGAGCCCTTGGTTGATCGCCGGTTCGAGTCTGGCGCTGGCGGCTTTTTCCTTCGTGGTGTTGCGGGCCATTGTCAAAGCGGCGCGTATGCCGCCTCGCTCCGGTGCGGAGCGCTTGCTCGGAATGCGGGGAGTGGCCTTGACGGATGTGGCACCTACCGGCCAGGTGCGCGTAGACCTGCAGGATTGGAGCGCTGTGGCCAAGGATGATTGGGTCAAAGCAGGGCAGCCGGTGCGGGTGGTCGGCGTGGTGGGGGTGCGGCTAGAGGTGGAGCCCATTGAAGAATTCGATAAACCGAGCGATGGGGCATGAACAAGGTTCGAGTAAACGGGAGGCAGAAAAGATGGGAACATTGATCGGCATTCTGGTCGTTCTGGCGGCAGCATTGACGCTCTTTTTGATGGCGGTGCGCGTTGTGCCGGAATATCGGCGATTGGTGGTCTTTCGCTTGGGCCGCTCGCTGGGGCCCAAAGGGCCGGGCCTGGTGTTCCTCATCCCCTTTGTGGATCGAGCGGTGAATGTGGACTTGCGCGAGGTGTTCTTTGATGTCCCGCCGCAAACGTGTATCACGGCCGATAACGCCTCGGTATCCATCGATTTTCTCGTCTATGACAAGGTGATCGATCCGGAGCGCAGCGTGCTCGAGGTGGAGAATTTCACCGGCGCGGCTCGCGGCCTGGCGATCACCACGCTGCGCGCCGTTGTGGGGGCCATGCATCTGGATGATGTGCTCTCCAAACGGGACGAGATCAATCAGATCCTTCACCAGAAATTGGACGATGTCACCGATCGTTGGGGAGTGCGCGTCATGGCGGTCGAGATCCGCGAGGTGATCCCGCCGCGGGCGATCGAAGAAGCGATGACACGCCAGATGGCAGCAGAACGCAACCGTCGAGCCATGGTGGCCGAGGCCGATGGCCAACGCGAGGCGCAGGTCAAGGTGGCTCAAGGCGAGCGCGAGGCGATTATTCTTCGCGCTGAAGGGCAGAAACAAGCCACCGTCTTGGCCGCGGAGGCGGATCGCGAGGCCAGCATTCTGCGCGCTCAGGGTGTGGCTCAGGCCTTGGAAGAGATCCATAAGGTGGCGCAGACGTTGGATAGCAAGACGATGACCTTGCAATATCTGCAAGCCTTGCGCGATTTAGGGGGCAGCCAGGCGACCAAGTTCGTCATTCCTACCGAGTTCGTCGGGCTGGCGCAGGCGCTGGGCGGGCGTGCCCGCGAGGCGATGGCCGAAGAAGGCAAGCAATAAATCGCAGATGAGGAGATAGGACGATGAAACTTGGCGTGGACATCTATACTTTGCGTTCCCAAGGATGGAACGCTTTCGAGTACTTGGACTATGCGGCTAGGCTGGGGTTAGATACGGTCCATTTTTCAGATCTCGAACCTTTTGAGCGGATCGATAAGGGCTATTTGCGCGAGGTGCGGACGCATGCCGAGAGGCTTGGCCTCTCCCTGGAGGCGGGCATGGGCTCTATCTGCCCAACGTCCACCACTTTTCGTGCGGAGCAAGGCTCGGCGGTGGAGCAGGTGGAACGGATGTTGCAGGTGGCCCATGAGCTCGGTTCGCCAGTGTTGCGCTGTTTTCTGGGCACCAATGCAGATCGCCATACTAAACAGCCCTTGTCGGAGCACATCTTGGCCACCGTAGATACCTGCCGAGCGGTGCGTGGTCTGGCCAAAGACCTGGGGATCAAACTAGCTATCGAGAATCACGCCGGGGATTTACAGGGGCGCGAGCTCAAGGCGCTGATCGAGGAAGCGGGCCCCGATTATGTGGGAGCGTGTATCGATAGCGGGAATCCGCTCTGGGTGGCGGAGGATCCACTGGTTACTCTCGAACACCTGGCGCCCTATGTGGTCACCAGCCATGTGCGCGATACGTGCGTGTGGCCTCATCCGCAGGGCGCGGCGGTGCAATGGGTGGCCATGGGCGATGGCAACGTGGGGATCGAAGCCTGGGCCGAGCGGTTTCAAGAGTTATGCCCGGAATCGTCGTTCACGCTAGAGATCATCACCGGCAGCCCTCCGCGAGTGCTACCCTATCTGCATCCAGATTATTGGAGCGCTTATCCCGACACGCCAGCGGCCGAATTCGCCCGTTTCGAGCGGCTGGTGCGCGAGGGGCAGCCGTTCTTGGGGGCCATGATGGTGGCGCCGGCGGGCGATATCCCTCCAGAATACCAGGCGGCGCTGCGGGTTCAGCAACGCCTCGATTTCGAGCGCAGCGTGGCTTATTGTAAAGAGACGCTGGGCATTGGCGAGAAAACATGAACCCGTGCGCGCCACTGCCCGCCGCACGGGTTGGCCTCGATAGCAAGATAAAGCGCAGCTCGCTCCGACCTTGAACGTTGCCGGTCGTCATCAGGTGCGCGCCGGGCTCGCCGGAGGTGGGTAAAGGGCTTGCAACTGTTCCATGATTTCTTGCGGAAGATTGAGGTCGACGGCCTTCAAATTCTCTTCCAATTGCTCGACGCGGCTGGTGCCCAGGATGACACTGGTCACCGCGGGGTGGCGCAATGCCCAAGCGATGGCCAGAGTCGCGGCGGTGGTGCCCAATTCTCGGGCTATAGCGACCAGCTCCTGGGCCTTGCGTTTGTTCTCCTCATTCCAATAGAGATTCATGATGACGGCGTTTTGATCTGGATCGGCGGCACGAGTGCCAGCAGGGGCCGGTTGGCCGGGCGTATATTTGCCGGTGAGCATGCCGTGAGCCAGCGGCGAAAAGACGACATTGCCGATGCCCTGGGCGATCGTTGTGGGAAAAACTTCGTCCTCCGGATAGCGCCAGAGCAGGTTGTAACGAGGTTCATTTACGGCGATGGGGCGCGCGCCGATCTCGCGAGCGATATGATTGGCCTCGACCATGAGCCGTGCGGGCCACTCGGACACGCCCCAATAGAGGATTTTGCCCTGACGGGCTAGGTCTTCCATAGCTCGTATCGTTTCCTCCAAGGGGGTCGTTGGGTCGGGTCTGTGACACATGTAAAGGTCGATATAGTCCATGTCCAGGCGTTTTAGCGAGGCCTCGCACTGCTCGCGGATGTGTTTAGCAGACAAGCCACGATCGTTGGGGCCATCGCCCATTGGGGCGAACACTTTGGTGATGAGAAAAAAGGACGAACGAGGATATTCGCCCAGGCAGCGGCCGAGCACCTTTTCTGCCTCGCCTCGATGGTAGGCGTTGGCCGTGTCAAAAAAGTTGATGCCATGCTCATAAGCGGTGCGCACCATGCGTCGCGAAGTATCCTCATCTACTTTGTAGCCAATCGTTAAATAGGAGCCGAGGCCTAGCACGCTGAGCCTGGCGCCCCATTTGCCGAGTTGTCTGTATTCCATGGATCCTTCCTCCTTGATATATAATAAGCGATCCGGTTGGATGGATTCTAACGCGCTTTTCCGTCGGTGTCGAGCCTATGAACGTCGACGATGAGAGTCTTCTGAGACAAGGGGTTTAATGAGAAGCATTCGTATTGGCCTACCCGAAGGGTATCGACGCGATGTATGGTTGTTATGCATCGCCTCGGGCCTGGGGGCCGGCGCTTATCTGGGTTTGCAGCAGCTTTTGACGCCGCTCTTTTTATTGCGCATCGGCTATGGCCCGGAGCTTTTGGGCACGGTATCGGCGGTGGGGGCGGTGAGCTTTTCGGCCTCTAGCGCGGTGGGCGGGGCGTTGGGCTCCAAGATGGGACCGCGAGGTGTGATGCGCCTCGGTGTGCTGATCACGATGATGGGCATCGGGCTCTTTCCTCTGGCCGAATTGGTGCCCGAAAGCTTTCGTTTTCTCTGGGTATTATTCGGCCAAATGGTAAGTTCCTCAGGGTGGGCTTTTTTTGTGGTGAATGTCATCGCCGCTATCGCCGCCTTTGCTGCGCCGGAGCAGCGCCGGGGGGCCTATGCGCTGCGCGAGGCTTTTGCCGGCCTGGGCACTTTTGGTGGATCCTTTGTGGGCGGGTTGTTACCCGGCGTGTTCGCCTCTCTGCTAGGCAGCACGACAGAGGTCGCCTGGCCCTATCGGGTTTCGTTGTGGGCAGCGCTCGTCGTCGCGGTGGCGTGGCTGGTGCCACTGGCTCTGGTGGCTCCCGTCCAGGCCTCACGATCTACCGGCTCGACGGCGGGCCACTTTCGCCCGAGTCTGCCGCTTGTGCTCTTGTTGCTGGTCGCATTTCTTAACAATGGGGCGCATGCTTCATGCAAGTCGTTCGCTTCGGCTTATATGGATCGTGTGTTCCATCTGCCCACTGCGCTCATCGGAGCGGTGACCAGCGCGGGTATGTTTATGGCTATCCCTGCCGCCTTAAGCAGCCCGCAGCTCTCAAAAGGGCGTGGCAACGGGTTCGTGATGGGGATATCCTCGCTCGGTGTGGCGGCGGGCTTGGCGATCATGGGCACGGTGCCGCATTGGCTTGGGACGGCGGCAGGGCTTATAGGCGTGTACGCCATCCTGGCTTTTTGGCGCCCGGCGTTTCAGGCCTTGCAGATGGATATCGCCGAGCCTCAATGGCGTGCCGTCGTTTCTGGAGCTTCGGCCATGGGGATGAGTTTGGGGTTCGGTTCGGTGAGCTGGACGGGTGGCTATGTGGTGACGCACTGGGGATATCGTAGCGAGTTCCTGTTGGGAGCGGGGTTGGCCGTGTTAGCGGGGCTTGTGGCGATGCTCTTGCAGCGGCGACTCTGCCAGGGCGCCATGGCAGAGCAAGGGCTGCCGAGTTTAAAGGCGTCGTCAGAGCCGGCGGCCCACTGAGTTTCATATAGTCCGTATTAGGGGATGCCTTTATAAAGCGAGGGGTATGTCGTGAAGTATCGTTCTTTTGGTTCAACCGGTTTTCAGGTGTCGGCGCTTGGTTTTGGTTGTATGCGCTTGCCCACAAAGGGCGATCCTGCGGCCATCGATGAGGGGCTGGCCATGCGCATGTTGGCTTATGCCGTTGATCACGGCGTGAACTATTTTGACACAGCGTATGGGTATCACGCCGGGGAGAGCGAGCGTTTTCTCGGGCGCTTCCTGGAAAATGGCCACCGGCAGCGGGTCAAGGTGGCGACCAAGCTTCCTTGTTCGCGGGTTGAAGTGCGCGAGGATATGGATCGAATCCTCAATGAGCAGTTGGAAAAGCTGCGCGTGGAACACATTGACTTTTATCTGCTCCATGGATTGCGCAAGGAACGCTGGGAGCAGATGCTGTCGTTCGATGTGCTTTCCTGGCTCGAGCGCGCCCAAGCCGACGGGCGCATCGGCTATTTGGGCTTTTCCTTCCATGACTCCACAGCGGTGCTCAAAGAGATCCTGGATGCCTATGAAGGCTGGGATTTTTGTCAGATCCAGTACAACTTTATGAATGAGGGATATCAGGCCGGCACAGAAGGGTTGCGCTATGCTGCCTCCAAAGGGTTGGGGGTGGTGGTAATGGAGCCGTTGCTAGGTGGGTGGCTGGTTGATCCTCCGGAGCCTATACAACGCATCTGGGATCGGGCGTCGGTGCGGCGCACGCCGGCCGAGTGGGGCTTGCAATGGGTGTGGAACCACCCCGAAGTGTCGGTGGCGCTGAGTGGGATGAGCTCTATGCAACAAGTCGAAGAGAATGTGGCCAGCGCCGAGCGCTCTGGCGTTCACACCTTGACCGCCGAGGAACTGGATATCGTTGCCAGGGTGCGCGACACCTATAAGGCGCTATGTCCCATTCCCTGCACCGGCTGTCGCTATTGTATGCCTTGCCCCAACGGTGTGGACATCCCGCGCGTGTTCGACGGGCTCAATCGAGGGGTGATGTACGGCAACCTGGAGGAAGCGCGCCGCCGTTACCTACGTATGGAGGAAGGGCAGCGAGCCAGTGCCTGTATGGCCTGTCGGCTCTGTGAGGCCGAGTGTCCGCAAGGTATTCCTATCAGCGAATGGATGCCATTCGTGCACCGGGTGCTTGGCGAAGGGATGTCCTATGATCCTGAAGCTTGCCCTGCGTAGATGCTCCTGATCACTGCTAGCCTGCCGCATCGGGCGTAGCTTGCTCTTCGAGCATCTCTTCTTGAGCTTTGAACTGCATCTCGTAGAGCTTGGCGTAGAGGCCACCTTGGGCCAAGAGTTCTTCGTGGTTGCCGACTTCCATGATCTGGCCATGATCGAGGACGTAGATGCGGTCGGCGCGGCGCACAGTGGACAGGCGGTGGGCGATGACGATCGAGGTGCGGCCCTGGAAAAGCTTGAGCAATGCGCTCTGGATGATGAGCTCGGTGTAGGGATCGATGGAGGAGGTGGCCTCGTCGAGGATGAGGATGCGCGGATCGGCGATGAGTGCGCGGGCTAGACAGATGAGCTGGCGCTCGCCCATGGATAGCTTTTCGCCGCGTTCGCGCACTTCGGTGTCATAGCCATCGGGCATGCGCATGATAAACTCGTGCGCACCGACGGCTTTGGCGGCTTCTTCGATTTCCTCATCGGTGGCATCGAGCCGGCCGTAGCGGATGTTTTCGCGGATGGTGGTGGAAAAGAGAAAACCCTCTTGAAGCACGATGCCTAGCTGAGTGCGCAGAGATTTGATGGCGATCTCGCGTAGGTCATGGCCATCGATGAGGATCTGGCCCTCGTCGACATCGTACAATCGGGAAAGAAGGGAGATGATGGTGGATTTGCCCGAACCGGTGGCACCGACGAGGGCGATCATCTCCGCAGGTTCGGCGTGGAGATTAATGTCGATAAGCACGGGGTCGTTCTCGACGTAACGAAAATAGACATGTCTGTATTCGACGCGGCCTTCGATACGGGGTAGATGGACCGGATTAGGCGGATCGATGATGTCGGGTTTGGTGTCAAGCAGCTCAAAAATGCGTTCGGAGGCAGCCATGGCCGCGAGCACCTGATCGTAGAGCATGGTCAGGTTACGAATGGGTTGGAAGAAGCGAAAAAGATAGAGCAAAAAAGCGACGATAATGCCAAAGGTGAGATCTCCGCGCAGGGCGGCTATGCCACCGAACCAGAGGACGGTAGCGATGCCGATAGAGGAGACCAACTCGATAGCGGGAAAGTATATGGAGCGCAAGCCGGCAGCTTCCATGTTGGCCAGGCGGTTCTCTTCGTTGACGAGGTTGAATTGGGCGATATTGCGGTCCTCCTGGGCGAAGGACTGAATGATGCGCACGCCGGCGACGCCCTCTTCGACATGGGCGGTGACCTGGGCGATTTTCTCGCGGGTGCGACGATAGGCTTGCCCGATCCAGCCGCGAAAGAGTACGGTCAAGAGGAGGAGCAGGGGCATAATGGCCAAGGTAAGCAAAGAAAGGCGCACATCGAGGGCTAGCATGGCCAGCACGGTTCCTCCCAGGGCGAATAGCGTGTTGACCAGGGTGACCAAGCCGTTGGAGATCAACTCGTTCAGTAGGTCGATATCGTTGGTCATGCGCGAGATGGTGTCGCCCATCTCGCGGTTGTCATAAAAGCGCAGCGAAAGGGTCTGTAGATGACGAAAGACGCTGTCGCGCAAATCCCAGATTACCTTGAGCCCGATCCAGCCGGTGACGAGGCGCTGCCCGATCATGGCCCCAAAGCCCAACAACAGGGTGAGGCCATAGAGCAAGAGGGTCTGAGTCATCAACGTCGTGCTGGCCGCCGGGAGGTCACGATCGATGAGGATGCGCACCAGATAGGGACGGGCCAAATCGCTGGCGGTGACGGTGAGCACAGAGGCGATAGAAGCGGCGATCGCCAGGCGATAGGGCAACATGTAACGCAGGGTGCGCCCCAGCAGTTTTAAATCGAGCTGTTTCTTGTCGGCAGCGGCGAGGCCGAAGCCGTGTCCCCACATGCCCATCAGACCGCCTCCTCCCGCGCTTCTTCCTTTTCCTGATCGGCGAATTGGGTCTCGTAAATGCGACGATAGGGGCCTTCGACGGCCAGCAATTCATCATGAGTGCCCTCTTGCACGATCTGCCCTTGATCGAGGACGATGATGCGGTCGGCGTTCTTGACGGTAGAGAGGCGATGAGCGATGACAAAAGCCGTTCGTCCCTCCATGGCGCGGGTCAGGGCTTGTTGAATGAGATACTCGGTTTCGACGTCGACGCTGGAGGTCGAATCGTCCATGATGAGAATGGCAGCGTTCAGGAGCAGGGCGCGGGCGATGGTGATACGCTGACGTTGGCCGCCGGAGAGGGTGATGCCTCGTTCGCCGACGCGGGTCTGATAGCCATCGGGGAATTCGGTAATAAAGCCATGGGCTTGGGCCATCTCGGCGGCCCGTTGGATCTCTTCTATGGTCGCATCGGGTTTGCCAAAGGCGATGTTCTCGGCGATGGTGCCGGTAAAGAGCACCGCTTCCTGAAAGATGGTGCCGATCTGCCTGCGCAGCGATTTGATCGTAACGTCGCGCACATCGTGGCCGTCGATGAGGACGCGCCCGGCGGTGACGTCGTAAAAGCGGGGAATCAGGTTGACGATGCTGGTTTTTCCCGATCCGGTGGCGCCCAACAGCGCGATGGTCTCGCCCGGCCGAACGGTAAGGTTGATATTCTTTAGAACCTGGCTGCCCTCTTCGTAGCCAAAGGAGACGTTTTCAAAAACGACTTCCCCGGTGACGGGGGGTAGTTCATAGGCGTCGGGTTTTTCCAAGACTTCGCGTCGGGCATCGAGGATCTCGCAGATATGCTCGGCGGCGGCCGACGCGCGGCGGCCCATGACGACCATAAAGCCGATCATACGGATGGGGCCGGCGAGCATCATCAGATAGGCTTGAGAGGCGACGAGCTCGCCCAAGCTGAGTTGCCCATTGATCACCTGGATCCCGCCATAGCCGAGGATGAGCAGCGTGCCCAAGTTGGTCAGCAGCTCCATGAAAGGCATGAATGTCGAAAAGACGCGAATGACGCCCATGCGCTGGCGCAAGAACTCGTTGAGCTCAGCGCGAAAGCGTTCGATCTCGTATTCCTCGCGGGCGAACGCTTTGACGACGCGCACGCCGGCAAAATTCTCTTGGATCTGAGACACGATGCGAGCAAACTGACGGCGCAGCTCGAGGAAGCGCGGCCCCAGCGTGTTCGAGCCCTTGAGCGCGGTGACGGTCAGCGGAGGGACGATGAGCATGCCCAATAGGCCGAGTTGCCAGCTCATGCGGAAAAGGAGCAAAGTGGCACCGGAAAAGGTCAATGCCATGCCCACGATGCCGCTGATGCCGAAATCGAGAAACCCGATGAGGTTATCGATGTCGCTGGTCATACGCGAGATGAGCTGCCCCGTGCGCGTGCGGTCGTGAAAGCCAAAAGGCATGTTCAAAATGTGGCTATAGAGGGCGTTGCGCAGGTCAAAGATGGCGCTTTGCACCACCAGGGCGACGCCGTAACGCTGGCCGAAGCCAAAGATGCCGCCAATCATTGATACCAATACGACGCCCATCGCATAGAGCCCCAACACCGAGGGGCTGCCATAGACCGCCGTGCGGTCGATAACGGATTGGATGAACATCGGCGTGGCCAGGTGTAACAACGACGAGACGACCAGCGCCACGATGGTAAGGCTGACCGCCGTGGGATATTCCCAAAGAAAAGACATCACCCGCAGAAGGGGCTTTTGGCCGTTTTGCGCTTGAAGCCGGCTTATGCCGCGCTCGGAGCGCGTTGGGGAGGCGGC